>NZ_JBJIAK010000086.1:0-12365 GCF_045310915.1 Mycobacterium sp. SMC-17
GTCTCCGGGTCGTACTTGCTCGGCATGACATGCACCTTCCCAAGGAAGGAGGTGCGCATCAAACGCGGGATGGTTCAATCGAAGCCGGGTGGCATGCTGGGGAAGTGCTGGCTGCTGAGCTGCGGGCCGGCCGTCACGATACCGCCGTTGTGCGGGGTGGCTACGGTCTCTACACAGTAGGCCAGCGGACCGGCCAGCACTGCGACGACAGCAAGTGGGGCCGCCCACGATCCGAACGGGATGCCGCGCAGTACATCGGCTACGAGGATCAGCGCGGCGCCGGCGCCGATCACCGCCACCGGCCAACGCAGCCACGGCGCGAAATCCGGTGTGCGGTTCAGCAGTACCCAAGACCAGCCCGTGGTCAGTGCAATCGTCGCTGCCAGGGTGAGACCGATCCACATGGTGGCTCGGCGTCGCCAAAGCTCGGTGGCTCCGATGCCGACCAGTGCGGCAATGGCGGGGGAGAGCGCCATCGTGTAGTAGTCGTGATAGAGGCCGGACATGAAGCTGAAGATGACGCCGGTGCCGAGCAGCCAGCCGCCCCAGACCAGGTACTGAGCTCGCTGCGGCTCGGTTCTGGACGCCCTGCCGCACAGGATTATTCCCGCGACGAGGAAGATCAGAGCGGCCGGCAGAAGCCACGATATCTGTGCCCCGGACGCGCCCGTGAACAACCGCAGGATGTTGGGATCGGAACCGAATGGGAAGCCGCCGTGCTTACTACCTGGCGGCAACTCCGCGCCGGCGGGTAGCTCCGGTAATCCGCCGTGGCTGCCACTGAGCCGAGATATTCCGTTGTATCCGAACGTCAGGTTCAGGAAGCTGTTGTCGGTCGAACCACCGATGTAGGGCCGGCTGCGGCTCGGGATCAACTCGACCAGGGCTACCCACCAACCGCCCGCCGCGACCATCGACAGCAGCGCTGCGATCAGTTGCAGCCCCCGGGTACGCAGCCGGGTCGGCCCGGCGATCAGATAGGTGAGGACCAACGCGGGTACCACGAGCATGACTTGCAATTGCTTTGTCAGAAAACCGAATCCGATCAGTGCGCCGCAAAACGCCAGCCACCGCGTGCGGCCGTCCTCGACGGCGCGCAGTAGGGCGCCAACCGCGCCGATCATGAGCAACACCAGCAGGGCATCCGGATTGTTGTAGCGAAACATCAGGGTGGCCACAGGCGTCAAAGCCAGTGCGCCGCCGGCGATCAGGCCCGCGACCGCACCGAATTGCCGGCGGACGATCACATACAGCAGCGCGACGGAGGCGAGGCCGATCAGCACTTGTGGTAGCAGTATCGACCAGGTGTTGACGCCGAAGATTCGGGCGCTGAGCTCCATCGGCCACAGCGATGCGGGCGGCTTGTCCACGGTGATGGAGTTTTCGGCATCCGACGAGCCGAACAGGAATGCCTTCCAGCTCTGCGCGCCTGCCTGCACGGCCGCGGCGTAAAAGGCGTTGGCCCAACCCATTCGGCCGAGAGTCACGGTCCACAAGACCGCGGTGGCCGCCAATAGGCCGGCGAGCGCTGTGCGCGCCCACCGCGGGTCGGACTGTGAACGAGCGGCCTGCGGCAGTCGTGCCGGATGCAACGTCGGGTTCTGCAGCATGCGCTCATCTTCTGTGACTTACCTGGGAAGATCGTTGGGCAACTGTGGGGCGCGGCTATGACTGTGTGCCGCGTGCCGGCAGCGTCACCGTGAACGCAGACCCGTTCGGGCCGCTGTTGACTGAGATTGTGCCGCCGTGGGCTTGAGCTACCGCCTGGGCGATGGACAATCCGAGGCCGGTGCTGCCTGCCGCTCGTGAGCGGGATTCGTCGCCGCGGGCGAAGCGTTCGAAGATTTCCGGCAGTAGATCGGGCGGAATTCCGGGGCCGCTGTCGACCACCGTCAGTGTTGTTGATCCGTCGTCGCCCACGGCGAGTGTGGTGGCCACCTTGGTGCCGGCGGGGGTGTGGACGCGGGCGTTCGATAGCAGGTTGGCCAGTACCTGGTGCAGCCGCTGGCGGTCACCGACCACAACGACAGGCTGGTCTGGAAGGTCTAGGGCCCAACGATGTTCAGGCCCCGCCATGTGGGCGTCGCTCACGGCGTCGATGACCATTTGGGATAGGTCGACGTCGTTGTTCTCGAGTGGGCGGCCGGCGTCCAGCCGGGCCAGCAGCAGCATGTCCTCGACCAACTGGCTCATGCGCCGGGACTCGGCGTGGACCCGGGTGAGCGCGTAGACCAGATCGTCGCGTCGCGCATCAGGCCTCTCGGCCACCAAACGCCGTGCCACCTCGGTGTAGCCCTGGATGGAGGCCAGCGGCGTACGCAATTCGTGACTGGCGTCGGCGACGAACTGGCGTACGCGGGTCTCGCTTGCGTGGCGGGTGGCCAATCCGTCGGCTACCCGGTCGACCATGCGGTTGAGGGCGGTGCCCAGCCGGCCCACCTCTGTATGCGCAGCGTCGGCGTTGACCGGTTCGATCTGGGACGGAAGTCGTACGTCGCCTTCGTGTAACGGAAGTTCGGCAACGTGTTGCGCGGCTTCGGACATCCGTGACAGCGGGACGAGCTCACGGCGAATCATCGCGCTCCCAGCGGCGATCGCCGCCGCCAGCGCCACCGCAGAGAACCCACCGATCATCCAGGTGACCGATCCCAGCGTCTGTTGTACTCCCGATACTGGCAGGCCTGCCACCACAACCGTATCCCGGGACTGCTGCGCGGTAAGGCGGTAAAGGCCCAGACCGTCGAGGTAGGCACTCACCTTGTGCCCCTGGGGAACTCGCTCTAGCTGTGTCAGTGCCGCAGGGCTGACGGAGCGCCGATCGCCGCTGGTCATGATGACTGCCGCCTGACTCTGACCGGGCCCCGAAATGATGGCGCCCACGGTGCCTGCCGATTGACCGGGCGCATCGAGAAACATCGGCCCGGGACCGGAGAATCGCAGGAATGGCGGCGGTCCGAACTCAAAGAACGTTACGGACCGCGATTCGGCGTCGGAAACCTGGCTGTCGAGTTGGTTGATGAGGAAGTGCCGGAGCGCAACCAGGGTGGCGGCTCCGACAGCGGTGCACAGTCCTGCTCCGAGCACCGCAACCACGACGATCAGGCGGCTCCGCAACGTCCATGTACGCGGCGCGCAATTCCAGCGACATCGCGATGATGGGGCAGGGTCCGCCACCACGATGTCACTGAGGTTTGAGGACATAGCCGATCCCGCGGACCGTTTGGATCATGGGCGTGCGGTCGGCATCGATCTTCTTGCGGAGGTACGAGATGTACAGCTCGACAACGTTGGAGCGGCCCTCGAAATCCCAGTCCCATACGGCGCGGAGGATCTGGGCTTTGGTAAGTACCCGTCTCGGGTTGTTCATCATCAACCGAAGAACTTCGAATTCAGTTGCGGTCAAATTGATTTCCGCTCCCGCACGGGTTACTTCGCGGCTGTCTTCGTCCAGCACCAGATCGCCGACGACGAGTTGAGCACTGTCGGCGGCAAACCCGATGCCGGACCGGCGAACCAGTGCCCGCATGCGGAGGACCATTTCTTCGACGTTGAACGGCTTCGTGACGTAATCGTCTCCGCCCGCGGACAATCCAGCGATGCGATCTTCGATGGTGTCTTTCGCGGTGAGCAGCAGCACTGGTAGTTCTGGGCGGATGCGGTGCAGTTCGTGGAGCACGTCGAGGCCACTCATGTCGGGCAACATGATGTCGAGCACCACGATGTCGGGTTTCTCGTCGGCGGCCTTTTTGATGGCCGATGCACCGTCGCATGCTGCCGTGACGAGCCAGCCCTCGTAGCGCAGCGCCATGGCGACCAGGTCGCCGAGTGCCGGTTCATCGTCGACCACGAGCACCTCGATCGGGCTGCCGTCGTGGCGAGTCATCGGGGCCGGAGCTGCAGGGCCGGTGGCTTGTGGCCGACGGGTCGCCTCGTAGGCGTCTGGCGAGTGTCGCATCGCGTCATTGTTGCCAACCGGATTAGCGACGATCTGTGGTTGACCTATGGATGACCTATGAAACACAGCGTTCAGGTGGTAGTTGATTGTTGATTGTCTGGCGTGACTTCCCCAACATCGGTCGGGTCCCGCCTTGGCCCGGGAGTACTTGCTTGGTCCGCCGCATCTCGTCGGGCATCTCTAGGAAGTACCAGCAGTCGGGTTCATGAAACCCCCTGCGCGTCGTCCATTCATTTGGTCGAACGAATGCGGGAGGCCTGGATCAGGAGATCGATCCAGGCCTCCCATTTTCACCGTCGGCCTATAGCGGTGGAAGCAATGGAATCCCGAGAATGTTCGGTACTCCAAGCGCTGGAGGCGGGGGCGCAGGTGGACCGACACACGGCAGCAGCAGAACACACCCTCCCGGTGCCCCCGGGGCTCCCGGTCCGGGTGGGGGCGGTGGCATCGCGCCGGCCGTTGCCGTTTCGAATCCGATTGCGCTGAAGGCCAATCCGGCACATACGGCCACTGATCCGACTACTAGACGTGACTTCTTCACGATGTCCTTCTCCTCTGCCAAATTCGGTGGGCGACGGAATCGACGGTAGTCGGCGAACATAGGCAGAAACTGTCGGTCGATTAGGGCCGTCGTATCAGTTTTGGCTGTCGTCTTCCGTCCGTCTGACCGGGTAAAGCGATTGGTGACCGTCGCGCGTTCGGCGACGGCGTAATCGGAGAACGAATAATCATCGCGGCCGGGAATTCATAAAAACTCTTCGACAATCGCGGAGTGATCACCTTCCGCGATTGGATACGCCGATATCCGGCGGATGTGGCGGTGCACCGAGCGGCCAGAAGACGCATCGAGACGAAAGACGTTCGGCAACAACGTGATTCATTGATCGCTGAGTACCGGTGATATCCAGGGATGCCCGCGCAGGCTGGTCCCCAACCCTAGTGACGGCCCGGCGGACCGCCGATGCCGCCCATGGTCACATCGAGACCGAGGGCAGTGGCGCAGACGGCGCCGGCGATCGCCAGTGCTACCCAATCGGACCGGCGGAGTTTGGTGCGGCCGGCGGTGAGTTGTCCGGTTCCACCTCGGGCGGCGATCGCATCGCCCATTTCGTCGGCGCGGCGAAACATCATCGCAGTGACGGTGGCTATCAGGTCGACACCGTCGCGGATACGCTGTCGCACCCGTCGTATCCCGCTCAGCTCTGGTGCGGGCCGCAAGGTGCGGGCCGCGTTCACGACCCTGAATTCGTCGATCAGCATGGGGAACGACCGCAGTGCCAAGGCCAGGGCCACCGCGAGGTCGTCGACAGGGATAGCCAGTCGGCGCAATGGGCGGCCCAGTGTCGCGATGGCCGGCGCGACATCGGCGACGTCAGTGGTCCAAGAGAGCACCGCACCTGTGAGCAACAGCACGATGGTCAATGCCGCAAGTTGCAGGAATTGAAGCAGGCCACCGAGTCCCACATGCAGGCCGGTGATGACGATGAACGGGGGCCCGCCTGCGGACAGGAGGATCGCGGAGCCGATCAAGACGACTGCCCATACCGGCGGCGGTACGGACGGAAAGGCGGTCCTCGGGATGCGTGCGAGCCAGATGGCCGCCAGGTCCAGGACGCCGACCGCGGCGATCGGGAGGGGGCTGGGATCGATGGCCAGCATCACCGCGACGGCGATGGCGACGATGAGTTTGGTGCCGGCCCACAACGAGTGGACCGGGCTTGTTCCCGGGACGGGTCGCATGAGCACCAACGGCCTCGGGCCCCGAGGCTTGTCTTGCGTACGGGGTGTCATGACGATGCTCCCGTCGCGGGCGACACTGGAGTCTCGATCGCGCCGTTGTGCAGGCGTAGCACTCGCGGGCACAACTGGTCCAGGCCGAGGAAGTCGTGCGAGATCATGATGATCGTCAATCCGGTGGTGTGGCGCAGGTCGGTCAGCAGCTGCACGAGATCGCGTGCGCTGCCAGCATCCAGGCCGGCGAGGGGCTCGTCGAGGATCAGCACCCGGGGCCTGCGGGCCAATAGGCCCGCGAGCACCAGTCGGCGCTGCTGTCCGCCGGAGAGTTGATCGACGCGGCGCCGCGCGAGTGCGGCGTCCAGGCCGACACTGGCCAGCGCGGCCACCATGCGATCCGTCTCATCTGCATCGAATCCTGCGGCGGATGCGATTTCCAAATCGACCCGCGGCCGCATGAGTTGTAGGCGCGCTGCTTGGAAGGCGATGGCGATCGTGCCGACCTGTTCGGCGGCGGGTTGGCCATCGATCTGGACCGATCCTGCGGAGGGCGCTGTCAGGCCGGCCATGATCCATGCCAGCGTCGACTTGCCGGACCCATTGCCGCCGTGGATCAAGATGCCATCGCCCTCGTGCACAGTGAGGTTGATGTCGGACAGCGTGGTGTGTGCCCATGGGGTGCCCGTCGCGTACTGATGGCTGACGCCGTCCAGTCGCAGGACGGGCACGCCGGTTGCCGCGGGCAGGCGACCGACAGCGGCCGGGGCTGAAGCGGGTGCCGCGACGGTGGACACCATTGCGGTGTCATTTCCGGTTCCGGACAGGCTGATGACCCAGTCGGCGCTCTCGGCTTCGTCGCGGTAGTGGGTGATCTCGACGACTGACATTTGCTGGTGTGCGGTCAGGCCGTCGACCACCGCCAGCAGCGCTTCACGGCCCTCGGGGTCCACCATTGAGGTGATTTCGTCGGCTACCAGAAGTTTCGGCGAGCGGGCCAGCGCAGCGGCCACGGCCAGGCGCTGCAGTTCACCTCCGGACAGGCCATTTGTCGCGCGCTCACGCATCCCGGCCAGACCTACCCGGTGCAGGATTGCATCAACGTCCACTGGTGTGTCCGGGGGCAGGCCCCAGACGACGTCGTCAGCAACCCGCATACCCAGCACCTGTGTCTCCGGGTGTTGCAGCACCACAGCGGTGCCTCCAATGCGGCCCAGGCCGACTGCACCGGGCCGGTGGACCGCGCCGGTGGTGGGTTCGGCGCCGGCGAGAATGCGTCCCAGTGTGCTTTTGCCGGACCCGTTGCCACCGACCACGGCGAGACGCTCGCCGACATCGACGGTGAAGTTGGTCGGCGCCAGCGCGTCGTGTTCGGCGTCGGGATACCGGAAGCTGACGTGGTCCAGATGCATCGGCAGCGGGGCGGGGGCGGCCCCGGCCAGGTCGGCCGGGGGCGGGTCGAGGTTGTGGACGTCGGGGATCCCGCCGAGGCGCCGCAGGACACCGGACATGATCCACCAGCCGATGACAGACACGAGCGTCACGACGGCCGCCATCCAGCCGGTTAGCAGCAGTGGCCAGGCTCTGAATCCGGCCGAGGTCAGGTGCGCCAAGCCGTCGCCGAGGTCACGTAGGGCGGGAACGGCGTGTAGGGCGGCAACCAGTCCGTTCGTCGTCGCGTTCAAGGCGCTGAAGATCAGCGACCGCAACGGCGTCAGCACCAGCAAGATGCCGGCTGTGACGGTCCCGAGGACCGCGCCTGCGGTGAGACCGGTGAGGGCGACGGTGACGATACCGCCGCCGCGGCGTTTGACGATGCCGGCCAGCCCTCCGATGTAGGCGCAGGACAGCACGGTAATGGCGCCGGGCACACCAATGATGAGGAATGCGATCATCGCACCGGCGATGGCAGCGGTGATCAATACCCGTAGCCGGTGGCGGTGAGCGAGTAGCCCGATCGGCACGACGGCGGCCAAGGCCAGGAATGCCGTCACCGGCACCACGGCTGTCGAGATCGCCAGGCCTGCTGAGGCCGCAGCGACCGTCGCGGCGTGTGCCATCTCCCCGGGGAGCAGGCCGGCGCGGCCTTCGGTGCGAACTCGGCTAGCCACGGGCGTCGTCGCTCATGTTGACCGGGCGTGCGGCACGGGGCCACGCCAGCGGATTCAATGCGCGGTAGGGGTCGGCGGCGCGAACGCTCAGAAGGTCGACGAAGCTGGTTTCCAGCGCTTCCTGGGTGGTCTCCTTGACCGTGGCGATCCATGTCTCACCGGAGACATCGGCGGGTTTGGTCGTGGTGATGGGGGCACCGAACCTCAGGTACATGCGCTGCGGCCGTGGGATGAGAGTGGGACCGATCCCTCGCATCAGCGGGATCGGCATGTTCGGACGGCCGGTGATCTTCTCGCTGATCGTCATGCTGAGCCGGCCCAGCATGCTGTCGCGGGTGAACAGATGCTGGTACATGTCGTCGCCGCCGACCAGGGTCACCGGCACGATCGGGTAGCCGCCGATGATGGCTTCGCGGGCGAAGCCCGCTCGGCCGAGCCAGTTGATGGTGTTCTCTTCGCCTTTGAACTTGGCGAGCTCGCGGCCGCCGCCGGGAAACACCAGAATTGTGTCGTTGTTCCGCATCAATTCCTGGGCGTTTTCCGGAGATCCGACCACGGCGCCGACGGCGGCGACCACATCTCCCATGGGGCCGCCCATCTTGCCGATACCCCGCTCTGCCAGCGGCCGCACCCGCGTCCCGATGCCGCGCCGCACGTAGTGCAGGATCAGCGGCACCTCGATGAAGCTCTGAGTGTGGTTCGCCACCAACAGAAATCGGCCGTCGGCCGGCAGGCTCTCGAGCCCTTCGACGTAAGGGCGCATCAGGTCGACGATGGGTTCGGCGGCATCGCTGACCGACCCCAGAACCCGGCGCAGTAGCTGTACCCGCGCTGGTTGACCGAGGTTCTCTTCAGCGGTGTAGTGGATTGTCATGACGATGATGTGCTCCGATCCAGGTGTCGATTTGCCGAACCAGGCGGCGATTTGGCCCGATGGCGGGTGAGGCAGGCCGTGGGATTGCCGAGATGCAGCGACCTCGGTGCCTGGTGCGACCGGTGTGGCCCGGGAACTTCGCCGGCCCCGACCCGCTGCCCAGTACGGACGTGAAGCTATCGGCCGAATCCATCAAACCTCTAGGACATTGCTTGCGAAAACGTATGAATACAGCTGGTTTTGAGTCACAGCCGGCCCTACCCATGACCATCGTCACGGTCGAATGTCGCGAGTCTGTCCTGGCCGCTGAATCGCCACGCCATAATGGGACCGTTGTTTGGGGTGAACGAAAGTTGGTGCGGTCCAGCAGCTCTGGCGCAGGCTGCTGGGTGTCAGGCAACGAAACTCGCGGAGTCGCAAAGTCCGTGCGCATGTGGTCGATCTTCTTGGCAAGACTCCGTGAGTGCTAGATTCCAGTGAATACCGTTGTTGGACAGTATCTTCTGGAGTCGGTAGAGGCTTTTGTATGGCGCCTCGGCCGTACAGCGACGATACGGAAACTCGGGATCCGGGGTAGGCATAGCCGACTCCTATGACGTCGATACGGATTTCCCAGAGTCGGCGGCTACGTTTTGCCCAGCACGGCAGCCAATCGAGGGAGGTCCCTGCCGCATGAGAATCAAACTGATCACCCGAAGTACCGTCATTTCAGCCGCTGCGCTCGCTATTTCGCTGACTGGTGTCGGCATTGCACAGGCCTCGCCCGATACGGTCAACCAGGACAATCAGGCCGGCCATTCCCGCTCCGGGAAGACGGCACGTAACAACACCAACGGTCTTGACTGGGGCGATGATTGGAGCCTGGGTGGCTTTCCGCCGATCAACCTGTCGAGTTTGCCGGCGCCCAACGTGAACCTGTCGGTCCCGCTGTCATTGGGCATGCCTGGCTTATCCCTCCCAAGCCTCAACCTCAGTCTGTTTCACTAGGCGTGCCCTGTCGTAAGTCCTCAGCCGGAAGAGGCAAGGCACTCACGGGGCCACCAACGCCCCGATTCCAGCTCCAGCCGGTGATCTAGACGCTTGGGTGCGACCAACTTGGGCACCACCGTGGGTTTCTCGGCGGGTGGCCGAGCTGCCCGGTTGCGGTCTGAGGTCAGTACAACTCGTTCTCGTAATGAACGTCGATCACCGCGTGGAGTGACCCCGCCAGGTCGCCGAGTTTCTCAGCCATCTTCGCCGCGCTCTCGGTGATCGTGAGGGTGTAGAAGTCCCCGCCTAATGTCACAGCGTCGGCCAGTCCGCGGCTGTCACCTTCCCACAGCTTGGCCCGGATGACGGCCTTGCCGCATTGCCCGAACACCTCGCGGATGCGCACGATGGTGGCCAACACCGCGGGTTTGCCGTCGGCGCTGAGCATCTCGAGCAATTCAGGGTCATCGGTGACGAACGCGTCCCCGTTCACCCGGATCACCTCGCGGATGCCCGGCACGAAGAAGACCAGTCCCACCGCGGGATGCTCGGTGATGTTCTCGTGGGTATCAGCGAGCTTGTTGCCCGGCCGGTCGGGGATGGCGAGCGTCCACGGGTCGAGGATCCGCACCGAACCGGGTGGGTCGCCCCGCGGGCTGGTGTCCAGCTGACCGTCGGCGCCGACGGTGGCCATGCAGAAGAACGGGCTGTGCGCGATGAAGCGAGCCGAGAATTCACCGAGTTTCGGCTCCTTCTTCTCGGCGATGAACCTCTCCGGGTATCCGACGATCTCCCTCACCCGCTCCATGGAGATGGGGGAGTACGAATCTGCCGCTGTACCTGTTGATTTCAGCATGGATTACCTAAGCATCGAGAACGAGTCGGGGAGTCTGGGCGCGCGAAACACAGATGAACATGCGGTCGTTGGCGGCGCGCTCGGACTCCGAGAGGATGTCGTCGCGGTGGTCGGGGACGCCCTCGAGCACGGCGGTCTCACACGCCCCGCAGATCCCGGATCGGCACGACGACGGCACCTTGACCCCGGCATTGTCGAGTGCGGCGAGAATGCTTTGGCCCGCTTCGACATTGACGGTCCTGTCTGACGCTGCACACACCACTTCGACCGGAGCGTCTGCGGATGCCGTCCGCTTGCCTGGTTTGAAGCGCTCGAGATGCAGACTGTCCGTCGGCCAATGGGCGGTGGCGTCCTGCAGCGCCGACAGCAGTGCTGCAGGGCCGCAGGCATAGATCTGCGCCCCGGGCTGAACCCGAGCGAAATGCTCGCCGAGAGGGATGCGACCGTCGGCGTCAGAGGCGTAGAAGCTCACCCGCGTTCCGTATTCGCCGAGTTCGTCGGCGAACGGCATCGAGGCGGCGGTGTGCCCACCGTAGAGCAGTTTCCAGTCCAGGCCCCAGGATTCGGCCTGACGGAGCATCGGGAGGATAGGGGTGATGCCGATGCCGCCGGCGACGAAGATGTACGAGGCGGCCGGACGCAGCTCGAATGTATTCCGCAGGCCGGCGACCGTAAGTTGTTGTCCTGGACGCAGAAACGCGTGGACGTACTCGGAGCCGCCGTGGCTGGTCCGTTCCCGGCGCACCCCGATGCGGTAGTACGAGCGCTCACCGACCGGCCCGCACAACGAGTACTGACGCTGGATGCCGGTGGGCAGGAGCAGATCGATGTGCGCTCCGGGTTCCCAGGCTGGCAGTAGCTCGCCACAACGCGGCTGCAATTGCACGGACACCACACCGTCGGCCTCCCATCGGAGTTGCCGGACCGCGACGCCAATCCCATCGGCTCCCAGTTCGCTGCCCACGCCACGCCCTCCTTCGCATTAACAATGTTAATCGCAGGTCGGAGCGTAGTGTTAACATTGTTAACGTGTCAACCGCCTCGACTGGCCCCGATCGTGTGGCGCTCGCCAACCTGTCGGTGGACCGAGTGGTCGGGGAAGCCCTGGCACTGGTAAACGAGTCCGGGCTGGAATCGCTGACCATGCGCCGGCTGGCCGACCGGCTGCGGGCCCACCTCCCGACCATCTACCGACTGGTCGACGGCAAGGACGCCCTCATCGACGAGATGGCCGAGGCGATCCTGGCGAAGGCGCTCGACAATGCGCGCCTGGACCACCCGGATTGGGTCGATCGCGTCAAAAGCCTTGCAGGGGGTCTGCGTTCGGCACTGCTGTCACAGCGCGACGGGGCGCGGATCGTCGGCGGAAACTATGCTGCCAAGCGGGCCAACCTGACCTTCATCGATACGCTCGTCGGCAGTGTCCGGGCCGGCGGCCTGGCCCGCGAACATGCGTTGTGGGCGGCCAGCTCGCTGTTCTGCTACGTCCTTGGTGAAGTCCTTGAACAGCAGGGCGCCGCCGGCGGCGAGACCGAGACGCTGGAGGGTGTCGTCCGCTCGGGAGACTTCCCACACCTCGCGTCCGGCCCCGTCGTGCAGCTGCTCGACTTCGACGCGCGATTCGACTACGGCTTGAGTCTGCTCATGGCCGGAATGCGTTCCGGCGCAGACCGTTCGTGACCGGCGCCAGAAGCGGATACAACGACTCACTGCGCTGAGTGTGAATGATCATGCCGACCCGCTCTGCGTCGGTCGTAGTTGGTTTCGCAGGAACGGGCTTAATCAATGCGCCACTAGTGTCCTGCGCCGTAAATTAGTTGATTAATTGTAGAATTGGCGGGTGGGAACCAGGGGTAGGCCGGTAGTCGA
>NZ_JBJIAK010000087.1:0-10715 GCF_045310915.1 Mycobacterium sp. SMC-17
GAACCAGCAAGTAACCACAACCAAGGGGGTCAAAATTCAACCGACGCTACGGGGTCAATTTTCGACCGTCGTTGACAGCAGGTAGCCAACTTTCCGGCCACATCGGCGGCTACGGGGTTTCGCGAGGCCCGGTCGCGGTCACGATCGGCGGATGCACCCGACGCGACCTGGCCGTCTATCAGCCCACGGCTGGCGAACAGGCACTCATTCATCGCTACGAAACCTGCCACCGGTGACCACGGCGCACTGAAGCGCGAAACACAAGGCGAACGCAAGCCGCTGACGAAATAGCTTGCTGACGAAAACTTTTCACCAGCGAGCACGCACGCCTGGCTTTCGATGACGTATCGGGTGAACAAGGCTTTGGCGGCGCGCTGGCGACGTTATTGTTCACCGAGCAGACCGACGTCACGATGGGCGAACTGGCCGCCACCCTCGGCGGCGCCAGTGCGGGGGCCATCTCCGGGGCGCTGAAGACGCTCACCGAGCCGCGTCGCCTCAACGGCACGGCGTCACGCTCACATTGCGCCTTGCGGCACCTACCTCGCCGCCAAGTATCGGGGCCGCGGTCGCGGTGCGGCGAATGGTTCACCGAGCCGGTTGTGGACCGAATTGAAGACCAGGAAAACATTCGACCGAGGCAGGGGCGTGATGTTCGATCCTGAACCATGCAGCAGGTTCGCGTCGAACCACAGTGCCGTCCCCGGTGGGCCGGTGAACTGGTCGATGCCGTGGTGATCGACAGCCTTGGAGAGGGTGGTCTCATCGGGCGTGCCAACCTGCTGCGCTATCAGCGAGGTGCCGTGGTGGTTGTCCGGGGTTGCCCCCACACAGGGGTAGAACGTGTGGTGCGACCCGGGAATCACCATCAGTGATCCGTTGTACGGATAGTTGCGCGTGAGGGCGATCGAGCAGGACACCGCGCGGATGTCGGCCATGCCGTCCTCCGCGTGCCAGGTCTCGAAGTCCGAATGCCAGTAGAAGCCGGTGCCGGTGAAGCCGGGCATCACATTGATACGGGCCTGGTGGATGTAGACATCGCCGCCGAGCAGTTGGCGCGCCACCGGCAGCACCGTGTCCAGATCGACCACGTGCGCGACGAGTTCGCTGAGCAGATGTGGTTCGAAGATCGAGCGGATGGACCCGCGTGGTTCCCGAATGATCCGTGGGTCGCCCGGCTCGAGATCAATGGCGATTCGGTCGGTTTCGCCCCGCAGCGGTCCGATCAGGTCATCGGCGACAGTGCCGGGGCGCACGAGATAACCGACCTCGTCGAAGCGCATGAGTTCGTGCGGCAGCAGTGGGCCGTCAGTCTCCATGCCCCAGACCACAGGCTCGCTGCGGGGAATGGGTTCGACCGCGTGGTCGAGCCGAGTCGGATAGCGGTCCTCGACTACAGCGGTTGCGGCGCCGGGCGCGCTCACGCGACCGACTGCGGGGGTGGGTAGGCGCCAGTGGCGTCGTGTACTTCTCGCCCGGTGACAGGGGGGTTGAACACGCAGAGCATCCGCAGCTGCTCGTCGCACCGGATCTGGTGTCGTTCGTGGCCGTTGAGGAGGTACATGGTGCCTGGTCCGAGTGGATGGCGCTCGCCGGTTTCGAGGTTGGTCAGTGCGCCGGCACCTTCGGTGATCCACACCGCCTCGACGTGGTGCCGGTAGTGGAACTCGCTGACCGTGTTCGCGTCGATCGTGGTCTCGTGGAACGAGAATCCGACCCCGTCGTCGGCGAGGATGATGCGTTTGGATCGCCAGGTTCCGGCGGCCACGTCGCGGTCGGTTCCGGTGATCTCTGCGGTGGTGCGGACAATCATGGGTGAGGCATTCTTTCCGTCTAGGTTGGCGGTAGTCGGATCAGGGTCGGGTCGCGGCGACCGATTCGGCCAGGATGTCCAGGCCGGCCAGCAGATCGTCGGCTGACGTGGTCAGCGGCGGAAGCAGTTTGACGACTTCGTCGGACGGCCCGCTGGTCTCCATCAACGCTCCCCGCTCGAACGCTTGACGGCAAACATCACCGGCACGTGCGGCATCGGCGAATCTGAGCCCCTGCGCCATGCCACGGCCGCGTGCCGCGATGCCATCGTGGCGTGCCGCGATGTCCTCGAGTCGCGATCTGATCAACTCACCCTTCACCTCGGTCTCGGCACTGAATTGCGTTTCTCTCCAGTATGTTTCGAGAGCCTTGGTGGCCGTGACGAATGCCGGATTGTGGCCCCGGAAGGTGCCGTTGTGTTCGCCGGGCGCCCAGACGTCGAGCTCGCGCCGGAATAGGGTGAGCGCCATCGGCAGCCCGTATCCGCTGATCGACTTCGACAAGGTCACGATGTCCGGCACGATTCCGGCGGCTTCGAAGCTGAAGAAGGGGCCGGTGCGACCGCAGCCCATCTGCACGTCGTCGACGATGATCAGGATGTCGCGGGTGCGGCACAATTGGGCCAGCGCGTGTAGCCACTCGGCGCGGGCGATATTCAAACCGCCTTCGCCCTGGACGGTTTCCACGATCACCGCGGCCGGCCGGTTCAGGCCGCTGCCGGAATCGTCGAGGACGCGCTCGAACCAGTGGAAGTCTTCGGTGACTCCGCCGAAGTAGTTGTCGTAAGGCATCGGGGTTGCATGTACCAGTGGCACGCCGGCGCCGGCACGCTTCATGGAGTTTCCGGTAACTGACAGCGAGCCGAGGGTCATGCCGTGAAATGCATTGGTAAAGCTGATGATCGATTCGCGTCCGGTGACCTTCCGCGCGAGCTTGAGCGCCGACTCGACCGCGTTGGTGCCGGTCGGACCTGGGAACTGCACCTTGAAATCGAGGCCCCGCGGCCGCAAGATCAACTGCTGGAAAGTCTCCAGAAAGCGTTGTTTGGCCGATGTCGCCATGTCCAGCGAATGCACGATCCCGTCTGATCCGAGGTACTCGAGTAGCGCCTGCTTGAGTACTGGGTTGTTGTGGCCGTAGTTCAAAGCACCTGCGCCCGCGAAGAAATCGAGATAACGCCGCCCGTCGTTGTCGGTGATCCAGGAGCCGCTGGCGCTCTCCATGACGGTGGGCCAGGCGCGGCAATAGCTGCGAACCTCCGATTCCACCGCATCGAAGACATCTGGCAGGCCGCTCTCGGTCAGGTGTGCGGCGTCGGCGAGAAGCACGGTTGAATCCTTTCAATAGACAAACAGAAACATAAGTGGGACAGTGCATTTGGCACTGTCCCGGGGTATCGCGCGTCAGCTTGGCAGTGGTGCCACGAGTGGGCCGATCCGCAGCATCGGCTCGTCTTCGTGGCCGCCGTCGGCGTCGAGTAGCTCGGCGCCAAAATGTGAAAACTCGACTGTTGGCACGCCATGGCGGCGTGCGAACGCTCCGAAGAACTTACGAGAGGCGGTATTGCCGGGCGCTACCGTCGCCTCCACTGTGACCGGATGGCCCCGTCGTTCGGTTCGAATGCGATGCACCAGCCCGTCGAGCATGACACCGGCCAGCCCCTGGCCTTGCGCGTGCGGCGCCACCGCGACCTGCCAGACGAACAAGACGTCCGGCCGCGGCGGTGGGTGGTAGCCGGTGATGAATCCACAGATTTCGCCAGCTTTTTCCGCGACGATGGAGCTGGCCGCGAAATCAGTGGCCAGCAGCAGGTACGCATAGGTGGAGTTCACATCGAGCACGCCGGTGGCGGCGGCGAGCCTTCGGATTGCGATCGCGTCCGTGCTACAAGGGGCGCGTAGCAAGGCAGTTTCGGTGCGCGGGACGGCACAGTTGGCATCGGGCATCACAGAGAAAGGTCACCACCGAACGGTCATCGATCATCGTCAGTTCAAATCATCGGGTTTGCTGACAGTAGACACACAGCGACCGCTCAATCAAGGACGCCAATTGCAATGCCGTTGCGCTCCGCCTTCTGTTAAATGCCTGCCTGATCAGCGGTTTCACCCTCGGGTCATCGCACACAACGGCGACGCCACCGTTATCGAACTGTTATAGAGGTCGAGTTCTGGAGGGCTGCAGCGATTTTCGTGGCGGCTGTTCGATACGTGTCCATTGAGCCCCACTAACATCGATCGCCCACGAGACCATGAGACGAACACCCTCGGCGCGGGCCCCGCCATCGGAGTTCTTCGCAGGCATTCCCCCACGAGAGCCGAGATTGGCGCTCGGGCTTCGAATCTGGGCCGTTAGAACCGGCGACGAATTGATAAGTCGGACAACCCAAGACGCTGCATACACGCCTCGCTGAGCCGCTACCAAGGAAAACACGCGCATTACTACTGTGGCACTATGCTACTGTGGCACAGGCTCCAAAGCCGCGATGAGGCCGTCGGTGCGGCCAACTGCTACAGCTCGTCGAACTACATCAGCGGTGACGTTGCTGCCAACGCTGCAGCGAACCGGTATGTCCACGGACCGCCGCGGGCGGGCCACCCCACCACCGAGCCAGCCCCGAGGGCCGGTCGGTCCGCCCGCGGCCCGGGAAAGCCGCGCCACAGCCAACACGCCAGGGCCGTGGAGTCAAGTCGCGTGCACCGTCAGATGAAGCGCGTAGAACGCCGACTGTGGGCCGGTGCAGGATTCGTGGCCCCGAACAACCGGTGTGCTAGAAGTCGATTTCAGCCGGAGGCTCTCCGCCGGCCTCGGTGAAGGCGGTGAGTGCGCTGACCATGCCTTCACGCTGCCGCGCCGGCATCGCCTCCACGACCCGCACGATTTCGGCCCGCCGGCGAGCGGTGACCGTGCGCACGACCTTGCGGCCACGCGCGGTCAGCTCGACCACCAGTTCACGGCGCGAATTGGGATGCGGGCGACGGTCTATCAGACCGGCCGCGACCAGCCGTTCGGCCATCCGGCCGATCGTTGAGGGCTGCACGTCAAGCAGCCCTGCCAGGGTCGCCAAGTTCGTCGTACCGCGCGAGGACAAAATCACCAATACCCGAAACTGGGGAATGGTGATCGTGTCATCCACCTCGGCGATCGATCGCGCCGAGATGCTGACCAACAGCCGGGACGCAGTAATCAACGCATCGGTAATGGCATCGACCGATTGGGCGGATGTTGTCTTGGTCTGCGCGTTCACCGGAACCTCCTCCTAGTCAACTTTAGTCTGCGCCGCGCCAGATACCCGACCAGACCCACACCACAACCGCGTCGCACGCCGACCGCCTAGCGGCTGACTCGGGCCGATCGCCTCCTGTGCAGCCGCACCTGCGACCGGGGACTATCGTCGCCGCCCATTCGGAGAGCCGATTATCCTAGATAGCACTACTGTTGCATACTGCAATAGGGGACTGCCCCCAGTTTGGTTGACTCCTGACCTGTGAGGATTCGTCCTTGCTGGAAGGATCAACCTCGTGCCGACACCGTTTCCTGCCGAGTTCCGAGCCGACGTCATCGCCGTGGCCCGCAAGGGCGAGGCGCCGCTGCGCCAGATCGCGAAGGACTTCGGCATCTCGGAGGCCTGCCTGCACCGCTGGCTCAAGATCGCCGACCGCGAGGATGGCCGCGGTCAGCCCGCCTCAGCGGCCGATGCTGACGACATGGCCGCGCAGCTGCGCGAAGCGCACAAACGGATCAAACTGCTCGAGCAAGAGGCCGAGGTGATGCGCCGCGCAGTCGGCTACCTGTCCCGGGACGCCAACCCAAAATGATGTACCCGCTGGTCCTCGACCTTGCCGCTGACGGCGTGCCCGTCACGGTGACCTGCCGGGTTCTGGGATTCTCCACCCAGGCGTTCTACAAGTGGCGCAAAGCACCCCTGTCACAGCGGGATTGGGACGACGCACACCTGATCAACGTTGCCCGCGACATCCACGCCGATGACCCCGCATTCGGGTATCGGTTCATCGCTGATGAGTTGCCCGCGCGCGGGATCATCGCCGGCGAAAACCGTGTCGCACGCCTGTGCTCGCAAGAGGGCATCTGGTCGGTCTTTGCCAAGAAGCGAGGACTGAACCGCCGATCCGGGCCGCCCGTCCACGACGATCTCGTGCAGCGTCAGTTCAGCGCCCGCGCTGCCAACCAGGTCTGGCTGGCCGACATCACCGAGCACCGCACCGATGAAGGCAAGCTCTACCTCTGCGCCATTAAAGACGTCTACTCCAACCGGATTGTCGGCTACTCGATCGACTCCCGAATGAAGTCTTCGCTGGCCGTCGCGGCGCTGGATCACGCCGTGGCACTGCGCTCACCGACCGCGACGATCGTTCACACCGACAGGGGTAGCCAATTTCGATCGCGGAAGTTCGTCCATGCTCTGTCGCACAACGAATTACACGGATCGATGGGCCGCGTCGGCGCCTGCGGAGACAACGCGGCCATGGAGTCGTTCTTCGCCCTGCTGCAACGCAACGTCCTGGACCGCAGACGTTGGTCAACTCGAGCCGAACTCCGGCTGGCGATCGTGTCCTGGATCGAGCGGACCTACCACCGCCGCCGGCGCCAACGCGCCCTCGGCAGGCTCACCCCGATAGAGTTCGAACTGCTCCACACACCAGTCGCAACCGCGGCCTGAAATTCACACCCCGCGAGTCAACTGAACCCGGGGCAGTCCCTCGCGTTCCGTTGGCTGGTTGAGTTTTTCACTCGGATGTTCACCGGGTACGCCGACTACTCGGCGTTGGGTCGTGTCCCCAGCGCACACTGGCCCGCGCTGGGTTGGTGGTTTCTGCTGGCCGCTCCCGTGATCGCTGGTGCGGCCTACGGCCCGCTTGTGCACCATTTTGCACCCGAGGCGCGCGGCCATGGTGTGCCCGAAGTGATGTTCGCCGTGGCCCGCAACAAGGGACGGATCAAACCACAGGTAACGGTCGTCAAGGCGCTGGCGTCGGCGCTGTGCATCGGTGGCGGCGGATCAGTCGGACGTGAAGGGCCGATTGTGCAGATCGTGTCGCTTGCCAGGGTGATGGGACCACCTGATTGCCAGGGGGATGGGACCACCGTGGCGCGTTATTGAGGATGCTCGTCGGCGGGGTCTGGGTCAAGCTGAGGGCGGGTCCGTTGGCGGTAGGACGGTCCTTCGATGACCAGGGTGTGCGCGGCGGAGGTCAGTCGGTCGATGGCTGATTGGGCGAGCAGGGTGTCGGCGGTCATGGTCAGCCATTCAGCGGGCTCGCGGTTCGACGTCACGATGGTGGTCTTGGCGCGGTGGCGCTCGACGACGATTTCGTAGAAGTCGCTGGTTTCGGTGGCGTCGAGGGGGCGTAGCGCGAAGTCGTCGATGATCAGAACGTCGACGGCGGCCAGGCGGCGGATCTCGGCGTCGACGGTGTGGTCGAGGCGGGCGGCGCGCAGCCGGGTGAACAGTTTGTCGGCGCGGCCGAACACGACGGTGTGTCTGCGTCGAATAGCCATGTGTCCCAATGCTGTTGCCAGATGCGTCTTGCCAACGCCGACGGGCCCGAGGACGATCGCGGACTGGCCGGCATCGAGGAACCGTAGCGAGGTGAGATCACCGAGCAGGGTGCGGTCATAGCGCAGGTCGCCGTGGGCGGTCCAGGTATCAAACCGCATGCTCGGATCGAGTCCGGCTTTGGCCGCTCGTAGTGCCGCGGAGCGGGATTCGCGTCGGGAGACCTCGTCAGCCAGCAGTGTTTCCAGGAAGCCGATGTGGCTGAGTTTGTGTTGTCGGGCCAAGGCGGCGCGTTCGGGCAGGGTGTCAGCCAGTGCACCGAGCTTGAGGGCTTTGAGCAGTCGGAGCAGATCAGCGCCGATCGGGTCGGTAGCTCCACGGGCGGTGGTAGTCATGTCAGCGGTTCTCCTCGGAAACGATGGTCAATGATGTTGGGGTGGAGTTGAATTCGGAAGGATCACGGGCGAAGCGGGTCGCGGTGTGACCGACCGCTTTCGGCAGGGCCGGGGAGCTGGTCTCGGTGGCACGCTCGAGCATGGAGGCGATCTTGTTCACCGAGACGACATCGAGATCCAGCGACAATGAACAGGCCTGTTCGACCCGGTCGGCGCCGTAGCGGCGCACCAGACCCAGCAGCCGGTAGACGGTACGCATCTTCGTCCAGGGCAGCCGGTCATCGAGGATGCGTTCGGCGTAGATCCCGACGTTGGGGCCGTGCGCGGCGCAGGTGGCGATCAATGTCGTCACATCGCGCAGCGCGTAGCCGGTCTTGTGTTCGGGCAGATCAGCGGGGTCGGTGCTGCGCCCACCGGCCGGTTGGCGGGGATGGACCTTGACCAGCACGCCGCGGCGATAGAACTTCACCAGCTCGGTGTCGGCGCGCACGTCCAGGTACTGACCGATCCAGCATTCGGGCAGCGAATACAGGGCCTTGGCGACCTCGGCGTGGAAGTCGCGGTGGACCTTGACCGTCTTGAACACCGGCACGTCATAGACCTGCGGCACCGCCAACAGCCGGGGCTGCTCTTCGTCGGTGAACACCTCCAGCGGGCGTGCGCAGGTGGTGCCGTGGGTGCGGGTGCCCGCAGTGTCACGACACCACGCTGTGGCGGCGTCCTGCGCCTGCTGCAGACTGGTGAATGTTTCTCCGTCCCAGAAGTTTCGCCGCACGTACTGCACGGCGCGTTCCACCCGTGGCTTGTCTTTCGGCGAGGCCACCCTGGCGGGGTCGGTCAGAAACCCGCTATGCCCGGCGTAGTCCAGCCAGCCCTGGCTGAACTGCGGGTTGACCGCGTCCGCGGCGGCGATCACCGGTTTGAGGTTGTCGGGGATCAGCACGGCGAACACCCCGCCGAAGAACTCCCAGGCCGCCTCGCAGCCGGCGATCACCGCGGCCAGGGTCTGCGAGTACGACAACCACACGAACATGTGCCGGGAGTACACCGCGGTGAAGATCAGCGCGTGCACCTTGCGGCGGCGCCCGTCAGCAGCGTCGGTGAGCATCCCCAGGTAGCCGAAGTCGACCTGGCACTCCACTCCGGGATCGCCATCAGCGACCCGCACCGTGAGGTCTTTGCGGCCGAAACCGCAACGCTGGCTGGCGAATCGGTGCAACGTCCGATACGGCACCACACACCCCTGCCGGGCCAACAGGGTGTGGATCTTCGTGACCGTCAACGGCCGATGCTCACCGGTGCCGGCCACCCAGGCGGTGATCTGATCTTCGAAGCCCACCAGCTGCTCCCACGCCGCCCCGTGGCCATCGGGGCGCACCGGACGCACCGCCTCGGCAACCATCCCGATCAACGCATCATCGACCGCGCTGACGTCGTCGTCGCGACGCAAACCCGCCGCCTGGGCGGCCTCGACGTAGCGGCGCACCGTCTTGCGGTCCAGGCCGCAATGCGCGGCAATGCTGCGGTACCCCGGCGCCGGCAGTCCCACCACCCCCAGCCACACCCGCAGCACTTCCCTGATCTCATTCACACTGACCTCCCGAAAAGCCATGCCCGCCGACCTCCGTGACTTGAGCTGTCACGGCGATCGAACGAACAAATGAAAAGACCACCGACGCGACGCGCCGGTGGTCCCATAACTGGCAATCCAGGTGGTCCCATCACCCTGGCAAAAATCAGGTCACACTGGTCCCATCCTCATGGCAGGCGACACAGATCGGCTCGGCTACCGGCTCCGCACTGGGGCAATGGCTGCGCCTCGATACTGATCGGATTTGTCTGCTCGTCGCATGCGGAGCGGCCGGCGGCATCTCGGCTACCTTTAACGCTCCATTGGCCGGGGTGTTCTTCGCCCTCGAATTGATCCTGCGCGATTTCGCCGCCGAGTCAGCCGGTGTCGTGGTGTTGTCGAGCGTGGCTGCCGCCGTCGTAGGGCGCACCCTGATGGGCGATCACCCGTTCCTGTCCCTACCCGGATTCACCGTGCACCGTCCAGTCGAATACGTGCTGTATGCCGCGCTCGGAGTAGGCGCGGGCGTCGTTGGAACGGTGTTCTCGCGAGTCTTGTACTGGGTCGAGGACGCCTGCGATTGGCTCTGGCGGGGACCACAGTGGGCCCGCCCGGCCGTCGGCGGAATTGCCTTGGGCGCCTTGTTGATCGCGTTGCCTCAGATGTATGGCGTCGGCTATCCGGTTCTACAGAACGCGATCGATGGCCGGTACGCGGCAACCATGTTGCTCCTACTGCTCGTCGGCAAGATTTTGGCGACCAGCCTCACCATCGGCATCGGAGGCTCAGGCGGGGTGTTTGCACCCACCCTCTTCATCGGGGCGATGGCGGGCAGCGCCTTCGGGGTCGCCGCGCACCATCTTTACCCCAGTCTGGCTATCGCAGCTGGCGCCTGCGGCCTGATCGGCATGGGAGCCATGCTAGGCGCCGCGACTGGCGCGCCGATCACCGCCGTGGTCACCTTGTTCGAACTCACCGGCCAGTACGCCATCATCCTGCCGCTGATGACGGCTGTTGCCATGGCGGCCGGCACCGCTCGCCTACTCGGCCGGCACACCATCTACACGATCAAGCTCTGGCGCCGGGGTGTCGACCTGGACGCCACTGCCGATTCGACCGGTCACCTTATTGCCGTAGGCGCCGAACAACGCTCGTGCCGATCACCAGACGGGACGCCAACGCCTACTGCCCATGGAAGTCAGACACCAAAATTATTGGGCCATAGCACTTCCCGCAATCGACCCCCGATCACCAAAAACGCGGGAACAAGTCCATCGTCGAAACGACCTCCGCTGCGCGCCTTTGACTAACGGCAACTCCCCACAAGCTTGGGCCCAGAGCAATCGCCGGGTCTGCTGCACGAATAGGTGACATCTGAGTTGGCTTGCCCAGCATGGGCGGGCTGGAAGGATGTCCCCATGGC
>NZ_JBJIAK010000088.1:0-10471 GCF_045310915.1 Mycobacterium sp. SMC-17
CCTCAGGCCGCTGCGACGACCCGAAGGAGACGGTCTCTCACCGCCTCTCGATATACCCAGCGCCTCGTGGCGCACAGTTCCCCCGCGAAGAAAGTCGTTGCCGCTTTCAGAATCGCGACATCCTCACGGAGCCTTCGGTTTTCAGCCTTCAGGCGTTTGATTTCGTCGTTTTCTTCGCTGGTTACACCCGGGCGTTGTCCGCCATCAATCTGGGCTTGGACCACCCAGCGACGCACCGATTCCTTGCCCACGCCGAGTTGGCGCGCGACCGCCTCGGAGGCCGCGGTCAACGACGAGTACTCCTGCTGATGTTCGGTCACCAACCGCACCGCACGGTCACGCAACGCAGGATCGATCTTCTTGGGCATGCTGTTCATCCTTCCGGACTCAAACAGCAGCGGCATCAAACCTGGGGCGGTTCACAGATGATCTCGTCCGGGATCATGCGGTTGTTCCCAGGTAAGATTCCAGCTCTTGACGGACGACGGCTCTACCGCGGTGCAGGAGCACCCGCTGGTTGGCCGCAGTGATGTCCAACAATTGGCATACCTCCTCGGAACTGAACCCTTGCACGTCACGTAGTTGGACCACCTCACGCTGGCGCTCAGGCAACCGGCGCAGCCCCGCGGTGGCGACTCGAGTGAGTTCACCGCTGAGCAGCGATCCCTCGGGGGTCTCCGGAAACGGGGCGGGCGGTTCTTTCCAATGTCCTGGGTAGGGGTCCCCGGCGTCACGGAATCGGTCGGGATCGACGGTGCCGCCGGTCAGGACGCGTACCTCGGTGTCGGTGTGACGACGTTCGGCCATGCCGTGCTTTTTGGCGACATTGATCAAGATGGAGAAAATCCACGTCCGCAGGGAAGCTCGGCCCTCGAACCGATCGATGCCCTTGAAGACCGCGATCCACGTTTCCTGCACGACGTCTTCTGCTTGTTCGCGGCTGGAAACGTATCCGCGAGCTACCCGCAGCATTGAGGGCCCATAGAAGTCGAGGAGCTTGCCGAACGCCTCGCGGTCGCCGTTGCGCAGTTGTTCAGCCAACAGTGCTATGTCCGCCGGTTCCTGCATGTGGGTATCCCTTCTCGGTGGTACACGGACGACCGCGCAGCGACCCGCCGCTCATTCTGCGCCGTATTCGCTGAGTGAACAGCGCGATAGTTGGCTCACGTGGGATGCACCCGGTACCGGCTACGGGCTCTTCGCGGGGATGTCGAAGAAGGGGAACTCCGCCGAGATGTATCCGCGGTCGGGCTTGATGCCGGTGCCGAGGGGCGAGTTGGTGAGCAGGGACAACATGTGGTCCATGACGTTGTCGGCCAGTGCGCGGCCGTTGAACCCGGTGTAGTCGAACGATGCGGCGCTGCCCATCACGTAGGGCAGCGCCAAGGGGCCGAACATGTCGACGACGCGCTGGGCGTAGACCTCAGGGTCGGGTGATGTGCCTGCCAGCTCGACGTATTTGGCGACGGTGGCACGGGCGCTGGCCACGAAGGCCGAGTCGTCCGCCGAGGGTGCGCTGCGGTTGAAGGCTTCCTTCAGCTCGTCGTCGCCGAGGAAAAGGTGGGTGAACAGGGGCAAACCCCATCGGGCTACCTGCTGTTCTGGCGCGTGCCCGACCAGGGACACGGTAGCCCACGCGTGGAGCAGACCCGAGGTTCCCAGCATGGTGTTGGGCACCTCTAGGACGATGACGCCCACCGTTCTGCCGGCGAAAAAGTTCACGTGACTGTCGAACGCTTCGGGTTGATAGGAGTCGCGCATGAATGCCGCTTGGAACTCCGCCACGGCAGCGGCATCGCCGGCGAAGACGTCGTGGGCGACACCGGCGAAGACTCGCACCCCGCCATTGCCGAAGACGGTCGAACCCGTGGTGCCTGAAGCAATCACCTGGCCGGCTGCGCCGCTGGTGGCGTCAGCGCCGGTAGCGTAGCGAACCTCTACGCGTTGAGCATGCGCCTCGCCGTCACCATCGGCGACGTGGACGACGTCTCCGGCGCGGATTTTGAACGCGACATCTTCGCGGCGATCCCCGTTGGTGTCGACTCGGAAGGCGTAGAGAGCTTCATCCCGGAAGGGTGCGAACGTGTCCAGGTCAGCGGCGGGGTTGACGGTCATCGCGAACACCGTCGTGTCCGCGGTGCCGCCGAACAGGTAAAAGTCGCACAGGTTAAGGCGGGGATCTTCTTGGGCGGTAGGGGTGTCGAAGTGGTGGGACATAACGGCTTTCCTTTATTGCACGCAACGTGTGCGACGTTTGTAGGGTGAGCTGGCGAAGGGACGAAGTTGGTGTTTGTTGCGCAGTACCGAACTTTTTCGAAGAGCTGCATTACGCCGAGGGCCGGCGGTAACCGTCAGCTCATTGTTCAAACGGCGTGAGCTGGAAGATGTCGTCGCGGGCGAAACGTTCCGCTCCGGAACGGATTTCGCGCGCGCCCCCGCCCTAACCGGTCACGCTCTTGGTCGTCGCACCAAATATCGCGCGGCGTGAGCGGAGCAGTCCGGCCGCCAGCAACGCGCAGAACGTGTACGGCATCAGCATGAAAGGCTGGCCCGTATCGAAGAAGAATCGAGTGGCCATGACAGCATCGTGCAATCCCACCCATACGAAACTGAATGCGAGGAACCACCACGCCCATCGGTGTCCGGCGCGCAATCCGAACCGGGAGATGACAAGAACACCTGCGGCGGCGGCGATGATGTTGACACCACCGACTGAGCCGTTGGTGTCCAGCCAGGCCGCAGCGTCGTGGGTGAGGCTGGCGTGGGTGAAGTCTAGGGTTCCGGTGCCCAACCAGTAGGGCGAGTTCGCGCGGACCGCGGAGATCCAGGTGACGGCCAGAATGATCAACCCGGCGGTGATCGGCACGAAGCCCGCGGCGAAGGTCAGTCGCCATCCAGGCACCGGAACGATCGGAGCGTCGACGGGTCGGGTAGCGGGGTGCCTGATGGTCATGAGCGTTCCTTTGGTCGTCGAGCCTTCGAGGTTCATTGGTGCGATGGCGGTGAAGGTGAGTGTCGGAACGGTGGCGAACCGTTACAGGCACTTCGGACAGATCGGCATCGAGGACACAACGCACGCCATGTTGGTGCGGCTGCCGTCATGAGGCCCCTTCACGCCGTCGGCACGCGGCACCCAGGGGGCGTGCCCACAGCAATGTACTACACAGTACAGTTCTGCGGTGGGTTGTTCGCCGTTGTTGACACTCGGCGAGTCCTCCGTGAGAGCGACATGTCGACGCGTGCAACATGTCTGTTTCCGGTCGTCGCGGGATCGGCTCTAGACCCTTGACGGTGCCTGACGGCAGCTGCACCCTCACTGAGGCCGGCGAATCGCGGAGGGTCGAGTGGCTAAGAGGGAACGTATCCTGATCAGATGGCAGCTACGCGGACGCCCGAGAAGTCGTCAATGGGCGAGAGTGCGAGGTCGCTCTCCCCGCGTGGGCTTCGTAGCCGTACCGCTATCGTCGATGCGGCCGCGACCATGATGAGCCGAAGCGGAGTGGCGTCGACCAGCCTCGACGAAGTTTTGGCGGCAGCGGGCTGCGGTAAGTCGCAGCTGTACCACTACTTCGAGGACAGGGCCGACTTGATCCGCGCCGTCATCGACCGCCAGGTCGAACTGATCTTGGCCGCGCAGCCAGCGATCCATCACACCGACTCCTGGGCGGGCCTGCGTCGATGGGCCGACCAGGTGGTGCAGAGTCACGGTGTGCAGGACGGGCCCTTGGCCTGCCCGCTCGGTACCATGGCCGCTGAATTGAAGAACGACCCCGCCTACCTTCCGCATTTGGACGCCGCCTTCCGGCGTTGGGAAGAGCCGCTGGCGGGTGGCCTGGAGGTCATGCGGGAACGCGGTCAGCTCACCCGACAGGCGAACCCTGCCCGGTTGGCGCAATCGATCGTCGCTGCCGTGCAAGGCGGTCTGTTGATGGCTCAAATCCACGACGATCACACGGTTTTCAAAGACGCTGTCGACAACGCCCTGTTGTCGCTGCGCCGCAAGGCCATACCGCGGCAGCGGACGCTGAAGACGAAGAGCTGACGCAGCCGCCGGCCGCGTCCAGTGTCGGTGACGGCCGCCCTCGGCGGATGGGCCCGATGTCTGTTTCACACCTGGTAGCGCCGCAAGGCTGCCACTGCGTCCTCGAGTACGTCGCGCATGACCTCCATGCGGCCGTGCACTGAGGCGAGCAGGTAGCCACCCTGCAGGGCCGCGAGCAGGCTCGCGGCGAGGCGGTCGGGGTTGGCTTCGGCGTCGAGTTCGCCGCGTTCCTGGATGCGGTGCAGCCCCGCGGCCAAATGTCCCTCCCAGGTGCGGAAAGCGGCGTCGAGCGCGGGGCGGTGGGCCGGGGAGTCCTTCAGCTCTGTCGCCAAGTTGCCCAGCGGGCACGCGAACGGGCCGTCCTTGGCAGGTTGAGCCGCCATGACGCGCGACACCCAAAAGTCGAGACCGTCCCAAGATTCGATTGCGTCGGCCGCATCCTGACCACCCAGGACGACGGCAAGTTCGCGATCGATGACCGCACGCACCAGGTCGGCCTTATCGCGGAAATGGCGGTGAACCTCGCCGACCTCGGCGCCGGACGCGTGAGATACCTCGCCGATAGTGGTGGCCGCGACACCGCGGGCATACATCATTGCCGCCGCAGCCTCGACGATCACCGTGCGGGTGCGCCCGCGATGCGCAGTCTGCGCACCGCGGCAGACATACCTACGAGGCGAAAAGTTGTTCACGATTAGTCTCCGTTCAGCTTGCACAGTCTGGTAGGCGGCGCAGCAGTGCGCGGACCAATCCTGTTTGGTTCAGAGCTGTTCTGCATATATGCGTCGCGTCCCCGCCCGAACGGGACAGCGCGGGCGTCATGTCTAGAAGACGTTCGGGTCGGAACAGGCGTCGGGCACGCAAAGGCGCGTCGTAGAAGCCCCCTGCTGGGGCATTTGAGCGCTAGGAGGTTCGCGCTGAGGCCCAATGCACGACCGCCGTGACTGCTACCGCCATGAGCGGCGGCAGGTAGCCGGCCAGCAGTTGTAAACGCCATTCGGTGATGACGGGTGCGCTGGCGGCGCTGGTGATGGGCGGAATGCGGCCTTGCGACGGTGACGCGGTCATGGGTTTTGCTCCTTTGATGTTGTCGCTCGATCACCCGGGCGGGGCCCTTCCGGCGTTGCACGGTGATCAGACGCAAGTGAGTGTCCGGATGGGCGGTATTCGTTACACGGTTGACCGGGGCGCCTCGTGGATCGGCGTGGGGACGACCGACCGGCGGCAACGTGTAACGCCCCGCCGTACCGATGACACACCGTTGTGCAACACGCCCTCAAAATCAATCAATGAGAAGGAAGTCCAATGTCGCTGCAAGCACTCACATCTCGTTTGTCGCACTCGCCGATCACCTCGCGGGTTCTGCTTCCGGGAGGAGACGTTGCGCTCCGGTACGCGCTGGTGTTGGTTATCGCCTGGATCGGCGCGCTCAAGTTCACTGCCTATGAGGCCCAATCCATTCAGCCCTTGGTGGCCAGTAGCCCCCTGATGAGTTGGGTATACGACGTCTTTTCGGTGACGGCCTTCTCGGCCGTTCTGGGTGTCTTCGAGCTGACGGCCGCCGCGCTCATCGCCGTCAAGCCGTGGGCGCCGAAGGCGTCCATCCTGGGTAGTGTCATGGCGATCGGAATGTTCGTCGCGACGCTGAGCTTTATCCTCAGCACTCCAGGTGTGATGGCACCCGAAGCCGGTGGTTTTCCGGTGTTGTCGCTGGTGGGCTCGTTCTTGCTGAAGGATGTCGTTTTCCTCGCGGTGGCATTGTGCACCCTGGGGGACGCCATTCGGAGTTTGCGGGTCCACATTGCGGCCTAGGAGGACTCAGCGGGAGTGACGACGCTTAGCAGCTGGACGAGCAGCTACGTCAACTGCAGAACATGTACCTGCAACGTGTCGATGGCGATGGGTGATTACGATTTTCCGGCCCATCCCCGCTCGGCCGCGCCAAGAGTCTGGCGTGGAACAACGCGGGCGGCGCATTTCTGCGCCGGGCCTTGGTCGAGCGTCACCACCCGTGAACGGGCACCAGCAAGTCGACGATGGTGTGCAATTGCAAGACTGGCCGATCGTTGCGCCAGGCGGAATTACGCTTCCCCGCAATGTTGCTGAGCACTTAGGTGCTCGTGGGGGCGCGATCAGGCCGGTCATTCCACCCCGCCGCGTCGACGAGATCGAAGTAGTCGGGCAGTGCGCCGGCGGGGTGGCGCAAGTTGTAGAGGTGACCCGGGAAGTTCAACGGACTGGCTTTGGCTGGATTTCTCTCGACCTGCTCCACGATCGCCACGGCCAAGGCGTAGCCGAGGTCGTGGCGGGGCCAGGTCGCGTGAACCACGTCGGCGAACGCCTGCGGAATCGCTTCCCGCCCCCGTCCGAAGACGTCGACACCGACGCCCATCTGCGTCACGGCCTCCACGTTGCCGAAACGGTGACTGATGCCATCGCTTGTATGTAGCGCAACGGCCCGCCACACCGTGGCGATCCGGCCGTCGGTCAACCCGTGGGATTTGAGAAAGGCGGCCGCCGCGTCGGCGCCGTCCACTTCGAACCGTTGGCTGCCGTTGGCGTGCTCGGTTGCTCCCAAGTCGTGGAGCAGGCACGCCAAGAACACCAGCTCGTCGTCGTAGTCGGTCCCGGCGCGCAGACCGTTCGCGGTCGCCATATGCCGCGCAAACAGGTAGCTCCGCACACAGTGGTTGTAGATGAACGGCGGTGATACCGAGCGGCAGAAGTCCTGTGCTGCAACGGCGATCGTGGATTCGGGTAGCCCGAGATCGGGGCCGTGATCACTGTTCGGGCGCATGAAGACCTTTCCGGTCGACGAGTACGTGCACGAGCAGGCATGCCCTCTCCGCGCGGTCGGTGCGTACTAGAACCAAGCGCAGGGTGGTGCAGTTAGTAGAGCGGGATTCCGACCACTCCACTGCTGGAGAAGACCGCCAGGGCGCCCAGGGCGACGCCGAAGGCATCCATGACCACCATGAGTCGTACCGGGTATTCCTGCTTACGGCCGTCGGCGTGCATCGTCGGTACGTCGAGGTGTACGTCGGAGATGGTGGGCTTCTGCATCGCGGCGCTGAACCCCACCCGGTGCGCTTCGCGGTGCTCTTCGGGAATGATGATCGCCAGGTTCTGACCCATCACCTCGGCTCGGCGGTGCCCGAACAGCCGCTCGGCGCCGTCGGACCAATGGGTAATGATGCTGCCCGTGTCGATGCCGACGAGAGCGTAGAACTCTGCCACGTGCTCAGTTCTCTTTCTTGCCAAGCTGGTGACGATCGGGGTGCCCGATTTGTCGCTGTATCATCCTTCGCCCTGTCGACCAGCCGGACCCAGTTCGCTGCTCGGATCATGAGGCATGCGATGTACCCTACAGTACAGTTCTGGCGATGTTAAGTCTGATCACCACGGCGGTTTCCGCAAGGCATGAGGCGCGGCGTCCGATTTGAAAACGCCTTATCTCAATGAATACTGATGCAGCTTCAGTCTTTAGGTCGTCCCCCGGAGCCGTCTGCGGCTTGTGGCGGTGGCGCAAACTGTTCCACGTAGTACAGTCCAGTCAAGCTGCGCAGAAGCTGAAAGGGGAATGGTGAGCACATCGACCAGAACCGCCTTCCGCGGCGGTAACGGCGAGTTGGCCGGCAAGCTGGAGATGCCCGCTGACATCCCCAAAGCCTGGGCACTGTTCGCGCATTGCTTTACCTGCGGCAAAGACAACGTCTCCGCCGGCCGGATTTCACGTGCACTGGCCAGGCAGGGAATCGCAGTGTTGCGGTTCGACTTCACTGGATTGGGTGACTCTGAGGGCGACTTCGCGGCCACCGGCTTCAGCTCCAACATCGAGGATCTGGTGCGCGCTGCGGACCATCTCCGCAACCAATTTCATGCACCAGCGGTGCTGATCGGGCACTCGCTCGGCGGCGCAGCAGTCTTGGCCGCCGCGCAGCACATCCCGGAGGTCCGCGCCGTCGCGACCATCGGCGCACCGGCTGACCCCTCCCACGTCACCAACCTGCTGGGTGATGCCCTGCCCACCGTCAAAGCGGGCGAAGCCACGGTATCGATCGGGGGCCGACCTTTTCGGGTGCGCCGCCAGTTTCTCGACGACATCGCGGTGCAACCGCAGCGCGAGCGCATCTCCACCCTCGACGCCGCGCTGCTGGTCATGCATTCCCCGGTCGACCAGGTGGTGTCGGTGACCAACGCGCGAACCATCTTCGACACCGCGCGGCATCCGAAATCTTTCGTCACTCTTGACGGCGCCGACCACCTTCTCAGCGATCGGGCTGACGCCGAGTACGCCGCAAGCGTCCTGGCGGCGTGGTCGAGCAGGTACGTGGCGCCCTCCAACACGGCTACGGCCGATTCGACCGAGCTGGCCGACGGCGCCGTACGGGTCGCTGAGAGCGGCCCGGGTAGACTGACCCAGCAGATCAGCGCGCGCCGGCATCGACTGACCGCGGATGAGCCCCACCCCGTCGGTGACGACGCCGGCCCAACCCCCTACGACTTTCTCCTGGCCGCGCTCGGTGCCTGCACGTCGATGACGGTGCGGATGTACGCCGATCGAAAGCAATGGCCGCTGGAACGCATCGTCGTCGACTCGCGTCACACCCGCATCCACGCTAAGGACTGCGCCGAATGCGAGACCGCCACGGGAATGGTCGACCGAATCGACCGCAGCATCACCCTCATTGGCCCGCTCGACGCCGACCAACGCGCCAAACTGCTCGCCATCGCTGACCGATGCCCGGTGCACCGCACCCTGCGTTCCGAAGTATCCATCCACACCTCCGAATCGCGGGACGACTAAGAAAAAGGGCTGTAATGACGCAACATTCGGAGTTCGATGTCATCCTCATCGGTGGCGGACCCGGCGGCGCCTCCGCCGCGCGCTACCTCGCCGCCGAAGGGCTTCGGGTCGCCCTGATCGAAGAACGCCTCGTCGGCGGTGAATGCCACTACTTCGCATGCAACCCGACCAAGACGCTGCTGCGCCCCATCGAGGTGCTCGGGCTGGCCAAGGCCGTCCCTGGCGTGCGTGAAGCCGTCGGGCACGCACAACTCGACATCGCCGCCGTCTTCGCCAAACGCGACGCAATCGTTGACCACCTCAACGACGATGGAGTTACCGGTGCGCTCCAGCAGGGCGGCCTCGCGGTAATTCACGCCCACGGCCGTCTGACCGGCCCTCGCAGAGTCACCGTCACTCACTCCGACGGACGCGAGGAGATGATCCGCGCGCGGCATGCCGTCGTTCTAGCCACCGGCACCCGCCCCGCCATCCCCGACATACCGGGGCTGGCCGAGGCGCGGCCCTGGACCAATCGCGACTTGGCGGCCATGACGCACGTACCACCACGCAGCCTGATCATCGGCGGCGGCGTCGTCGGAGTCGAATTCGCCACCATTCTGGCCGGCCTCGGATCCCAAGTGACGCTACTGGCCCGCGGCGACACCCTGCTGCGCAACTCCGAGACCGTCGCAACCGAGATGGTCACCGACTCACTGCGCCACAAAGGGGTAGACCTTCGCTTCCACACTCACCTGTCTCGCGTCACCCGACCCGTGGCGGGTGGCGTCGTCCGCGCGACAACCGGCGACGAGACCATCGAGGTTGACGAAATAGTCATCGCTGCGGGGCGGGTCGTCAACACCGATGCCCTCGGCCTCGAAACCGTCGGGCTGCACGCTGGGGCCTTTGTAGCCGTCGACGACCATTTGCAGGCGCAGGGCGTAGACGGCGAGTGGCTCTACGCGATAGGCGACACCACCGGACGCGCACTGCTATCCCACCTTTCGCAGTATCACGCAGTCGTCGTCGCCGACGTCATCGCCGCCCGTGCACAGGGTCGTCAGCTCGGCGCCGACGAACTCATCGCCCGAGACTCCTACAACCTGTCCCAAGTCATCTACACCGACCCCCAGGTCATCGAAGTGGGACGCACCGAAGAACAGGCACGCGCCGACGGGTTCTCTGTCACGACGGCTACCGCGAGGTACCCCGAATCGGTACCCGACCTCGCACTGTTCCGCGACGGCTTCAATGCCTGGGCGAAACTGGTCATTGATGCCGACACCAATACGTTGCTTGGCGCCACCTTCGTCGGGCCCGAGTTCGCCGAACTCGCGCAAGCAGCCACGCTCGCCGTTGTCGCCAAGGTTCCCGTCGAGGTGCTGCGGCACGTCGTAGCGCCGCACCCCTCGATCAACCAAGTCTGGAACCCTCTCCTTGCCAGACAAAGGTAACCAAGGAGGTCGCCCCAACTAAGCGAGTCTCGCCATCGTCACCGAAGCGGCAAGCCCGGCGGGACCGGCTCGTAGGAGCAATGATCAATACCTGTGGATGAGGCCCGAGGAGGCGGCCTGAAAGTGGGCGCACCTTCCCGAGGATGATCATCACGGAATCAGGTATTCGATCAAGACCGGCGTTGG
>NZ_JBJIAK010000089.1:0-9508 GCF_045310915.1 Mycobacterium sp. SMC-17
CAGCGGCTCCAACGGCCGGCGCTGCCAGGCCAGCACCTCATCGGAGATCTCTCGTCGACGATCTTGGAGATCGTCTCGTGCGACACCTCGGTCCCGATCGTCGATTGAAGATGAAATTGGATGTCCCGCAACGTCATTCCGCCTGCATATAGCGAAATGATCATGTCGTCGAGCTCGCCGATACGACGGGTGCCTTTAGGTACCAGTGTGGGGGTGAACGAGCCATCGCGATCCCGCGGCACATCCAGGGGCACCGGGCCGGCTTCGGTGAGCACGGTCTTGGGTGAGGTGCCGTTGCGAGCATTGGGAAGCACCCGACCGGCCGGGTCACCTTTGTCGTATCCCAGATGATCGGTCAGCTCGGCGGCCAGCCCGCGTTCGAGAGCGAGCCTGATCAGCCCGGGCAGCAGCCCGCCTTCACCGGTCAGCGCGACCTCGCCGGTATCGATCTGCGCCAGCAGATCATCGACCGCGCCCGACGCCCGAAGCGCCTCGGCCATCTCCACCGTGGAAGCCGCCTCAACCAGGGATGCATCCATGTTCTTGCCTGTTGTCACGTCCTGCGATCCTTCCGTTAACAGGACTTACACAGACCATTTGACACGCCCGCCGGCGAGCTCACCCGCGACGACCTGGTGAAGTCGGGGCGATTCACCTTGGCCTTGAACTTCTCGTCGTACCTCTTCGCCATAATGCGAACAACCTTCCCTCAAAAGAAGGCGCGCACAAAGTCGGGGCGGTTCACTGCGCAGATCGGCCACCATCTGCACCGCCCGCGCCTTCAACTCCTCCGGATACCGCCGTCTCGACGTCCCTGCAGCCATGGACCCATCCTTCCCAAAAGAAGAACTCTCCAGACACGCCGGGGCGGATCAGACAGGCTCAGTTCATGTTCCATGGTTCGCCGTAGGTGGTGACGCTATCACCGGTCTTGGCGATCAGCCGGGCGAAGGGACGCAGAAGAACACCGCCGGCGGCGCCAGTAACCGTGCCATGGGCATTCGAGACGGCAACAGCACCGGCCGGGCCGGACACGTCCACCGAGAACGTCGCGACTTCCTGGATACCCGGACCATTGCCCAGGTCAGCAGAAATCGACACACCCGGGAATAGGTTCGGCGTGATGATGCCACCGAAACCGCTGCCGATGGTGCCCGGGAAGAACGTCGCCGGCGTCACACCATCGAGCAGGATGTTCGGTGTGGTGTAACTGAAATTGATCCCCACACCCAGCGACCATGGGAAACCAATCTGATAACCCAACTCCAACGTGCCCGCGAACTCATCACAACCCGTACCAGCGCAGTTGTACTTGGCCCGGCCCGAATGGAACCACTCACGCGTCAACCGGTTGCGATCCAGAGGGAACACCCCGTTGAGGAACGTGTCCCACTGCTGCACCGTCAACGTCCGATCCTGACCATCGACCAGGCTCAGCTCATTGTCCAGACCCGCATGAGATGTTCCCGCCCCCAGGAACAACGACGACACGGCCGCCGCCGCCAACAGCACCCGACCAACCACCCTCATGGTCCCCACCTTCTGCGGATTGATGATGTGTCATATGAAGTTTGCGACGGACGACAGTTCATCTGCAGTGTCCAGGAGAGTCACTAGCACATGTCTAGTTCATGTTCCATGGTTCGCCGTAGGTGGTGACGCTATCACCGGTCTTGGCGATCAGCCGGGCGAAGGGACGCAGAAGAACACCGCCGGCGGCGCCAGTAACCGTGCCATGGGCATTCGAGACGGCAACAGCACCGGCCGGGCCGGACACGTCCACCGAGAACGTCGCGACTTCCTGGATACCCGGACCATTGCCCAGGTCAGCAGAAATCGACACACCCGGGAATAGGTTCGGCGTGATGATGCCACCGAAACCGCTGCCGATGGTGCCCGGGAAGAACGTCGCCGGCGTCACATCATCGAGCAGGATGTTCGGTGTGGTGTAACTGAAATTGATCCCCACACCCAGCGACCATGGGAAACCAATCTGATAACCCAACTCCAACGTGCCCGCGAACTCATCACAACCCGTACCAGCGCAGTTGTACTTGGCCCGGCCCGAATGGAACCACTCACGCGTCAACCGGTTGCGATCCAGAGGGAACACCCCGTTGAGGAACGTGTCCCACTGCTGCACCGTCAACGTCCGATCCTGACCATCGACCAGGCTCAGCTCATTGTCCAGACCCGCATGGGACGTCCCCGCCCCCGCGCCCAGGAACGGCGACGACACCGCCGCTGCCATCGCCAACAGCACCCGACCAACCACCCTCATGGTCCCCACCTTTCCGAGTTTGATGTGCCGTATGAAGTTCCTTGCACACGGCGACGGCGCCGACAAGACCAGGAGACCCTGGTCTTGTCGGCGCCGCCCCGAATTCGTTGCCGGCGCCAAGCATAAGCCCTAGCTGTACTCGGCCATCAGGGGGACTGTGGATTTATCGGTGTTTCCGGCCTGACACGCTGAGCGAAGCTCGGCGAGGAAGGTGCCGTGATGACGACACTGGATGGTGTGGCGAGGAAGAAGCAGGCCGATGCGTCGGCTGAGGCGCAGGCTGCCGCGGAGCTGGTGCGGCTGGCCAAGGAACAGGGCCTGTCGCTGACCGGGCCGGACGGGCTGCTCAAACAGCTGACCAAAGCGGTGCTCGAGACCGCACTCAACGAGGAGATGACCGAGCACCTCGGCTACGAGAAACACGACCCGCCGGGTGCGGGCGCGGGCAACATCCGCAACGGCACCCGCAGCAAGACGGTGCTAACCGATACCACCGGCGCGGTGGAGCTCGACGTGCCCCGGGATCGGGCCTCAACGTTCGAGCCGCAGATCGTCAAGAAGCGCCAACGCCGACTATCCGGTGTTGATGAGGTCGTGTTGTCGCTGTATGCGAAAGGCTTGACCACCGGCGAGATTTCGGCGCACTTCGCCGAGATCTACGGCGCCTCGGTGTCCAAGGAGACGATCAGCCGGATCACCGACAAAGTGATCGAAGAGATGAACGACTGGTCGGTGCGGCCCCTGGATGAAACCTACGCGGCGATCTTCATCGACGCGATCGTGGTCAAGGTCCGCGACGGCCAGGTCGCCAACCGCCCGTTCTACGCCGCCATCGGGGTCACCTTGGCTGGGGAACGCGACATCCTCGGGTTGTGGGCCGGCACCGGCGGTGAAGGCGCGAAGTTCTGGATGAGTGTGCTGACCGATCTGCGCAACCGCGGCATCAAAGACACTTTCTTTGTGGTGTGCGACGGGCTGAAGGGGCTGCCCGAGGTAGTCACCAATGTGTGGCCTCAGGCGATCGTGCAGACATGCATTATTCATCTGATCCGCAACACATTTCGGCTCACCTCCCGCAAGTATTGGGACGAGATCAAACGGGATATCAAGCCGATCTACACCGCGGTCAACGCGGCTGCGGCCCGCACGGCGTTCGATGAGTTGACCGAGAAATGGGGGCAGCGCTACCCGGCGGTGATCCGGCTGTGGGACAACGCCTGGGCAGAGTTCATTCCGTTCCTGGACTACGACGTGGAGATACGGCGGGTCATCTGCAGCACCAACGCGATTGAGTCTCTCAATGCTCGCTATCGGCGGGCGATCAAGGCCCGCGGTCATTTCCCGTCCGAGCAGGCCGCGCTCAAGTGTCTGTATCTGGTGACCCGTTCCCTGGACCCGACTGGGGTAGGCAGGGCACGATGGATGATGCGGTGGAAGCCAGCGCTCAACGCGTTTGCGATCACCTTCGGCGACCGATTCCCGGCAGCCGAGACCTACTGATGGAAACCGCCGGAAACACCGTTAACGAGACAGTCCCCCATCAGGTTGGTCGCGGTCGGCTGATGGGTGGTAGTCCGTCGAGTGCGCTGTGGCGGCGTTGAGTGTTGTAGAACTCGACCCAAGGTGCAAGGGCTCGGGCGCGGTCTGCGTTGGAGACGAAAACCCGGCGATAGGACCATTCGCATTGCAGCGTCCGGTTGTAGCGTTCGCTGCTCCTATGTTTGTCAAGCCGCGGCGGGTTGGCTGTTCGGGTCAGTGAGTTGTCTTGTGGTCGTGGGAGGTTGGCGTAGATCTCCCGGGCGATGTAGCGCTTGAGGCACCGGATGATCTCTCTTTTGCCGAGTCCTTCGTTGGTACGTCGTTCGACGTAAGCGCGGGTCGGCTCGTGATGGCGTAGTCGCACGATAGTGACGATGTAGAGGGCACTGTTGGCTTGGCGGTCGCCGCTGCGGCAGAGGCGATGGCGGCCGGTGGTTCGTCCGCTGCTGGCGGGCTGTGGGGCCACGCCACAGAGTTTTGCGAAGGCTTTCTCGTTGCGGATCCGTTCGGGGTTGTCCCCAGCGATAACGAGGAACTGACCGGCCAGCTCGACCCCGACGCCGAAGTGTGGTTCCCCCGAGATCGTGGAGGAAGAATCGGCTGAGATCGGTCCAGGGCCTGGATCTGGGATTTCTCATCGACGCTGACCACCACCGCTCCTTTGGGCGGGTCCAGATACAGCCCGACCACCTCACGCAACTTGGCCTCCAACTCCGGGTCGGTGGAGAACTTGAAGGTTTCCACCCGGTGCGGCTGGATGTTCCATTTGCGCCAGATGCGAGCCACGGAGGCGAATGAAATTCCCAACCGGGTGGCCATCAACCGTGCAGACCAGTGCGTGACCCCCAGATGGGCCGGCGGTTTGCCCCTGTCCGCCAATGTTTCCGACAACACCGCGATCTCGTCGATCACCGCCGCACGCCCCGGCCGGGGATCGTCATCGAGTCCTTCGATACCGCAATCCTGGTAGCGGCCACGCCATTCGAGCACCGTGCGCCGCGTGGTGCCCGTCCGGTCGGCGATATCGGTATTGGGCATACCGTCGGCGGCCAGCAGCACGATCCGCGCCCGGGTCGCCAGTCCTGCCTTCACCGTCGAAGCCCGTGTCAACGACTCCAGTCGAGCCCGGTCACCATCACGCAACTGCAATGCTGCGGCCGTATACATCCGCTAATTCTTGCGGCCAACCAAACGTAAATGAATTAACGACACGCAACACTAGCGATGGCCTCCCTGGCCGCCCTGGCCGCCGCCCCAGGCTCCGTGCGCGCCGCCCCAACCGCCGTGGCCGCTGTCGCAATTGCCGTGCGGTGGGATTAACCAGCACTTGTCGTGGTGGCCGGGACTGGGTCGCGTTGGAGCACTGAATGTGGCTGGCGGTGCCGCACCATGGCCTGCCGCTTGCGTGGTTGCCGGAGCGGAGAGGGCTAGTGCGGAGGCGGCCGCTGGTGCGGCGATCGCTACCGCGAAACGATGAACAGCCTTGATAGTCATAGGGATTCCTTGCGTGTGGGCCGCCGTTGAGGTGGCCGTGATGGATGATTGCCGGTACCAGCGGCCCCGGGATTGAGGGCCGTGGGTATCGTCAGTCAGTTCCGCATCACGCAGAAATGCCGCAGTCGCTCACGACCGCCATGCAGAAGCCAGATCGCAGTGCGTGACGGCGGGCCGCGGGTGTTCGGCGACCGCACTGCCCGCAATGCCATTGACAGGACGACCGCAAGCGCCGCCGGCACTCCCCATCCGCGCCCAACGCCTGCAGTAGCCATGATTGCTGAGGCGGCCACTGGCAGTTGACATTCCTGGTGAACATCGACGGTGTGGGCGGCGGCAATCTCGGTAGATAGCCCCTGCGCTGCGGGTATCAGCGACGCACGCGGAACATGCTGGCCCTCGAAATCGTGAGTCGGGGGGCATTGGAGCGCTGGGATCAGCGCGACAGCGAGCGCCAGCAGCACCCACACTGCGCCCGCGGCGAGTCTGCCACGGGCGCAGGCACGGTCACCTGTGAGCGCCATCGCCCTACCTTAACACCGCCACGCACACCCGTAGGGGGTATGCATGTCCGGTGTCGCCCGCCGCGACAGCGCCGGCCATGAAGCGCTGTGCTGGAAGGTTTGCGGGGGTGGGCCGAAACGGCTCGGCGCGTCGCGGCATTGCGTGACGATTTGATCACATACCCGCTAGGGGCATTGGGGCCATGGTAGTTTTGTGGCCGTGAGGATCTGGGGCCGCCGATGCTGTCGCAGTCGGGTGCGGCTGTGGTTGGTGGCGCTGCTGGTCGGCATTACTGCCAGTTTGCCGCTGGCGCACTGCATCGGTGACCGTGGACAGCACCTCCGCGCACCTCAGCATCATCAGGCACCGATCACGATCTCTGGAGCGCCGGCAATCAATGTCGCCGCAATGACGGCGCATCCGCATGTAGGCAGTACCTTGCATGCGGCGTGGTGCTCGGTTTTTGACGTACCTGCGTTGAGTGTCCGAACGGATGGTCCGTTGCGGGTGTTGGTCACCGTGGGTGTGATGCTGGGCGCTGGTGCTCTCGGGGCGCTGTGGTCTGGGCGTGAGTGTCGTGGATCGCCTCGGCGACGCCGCTGCCCGGGGATTCCGCGCTTCGGGCGGGTCCTTCTTACTGATTTGTGTGTGATTCGCTGCTGAGGGTCGGGTTCGGCTGCTGGAGCGATCGTGGTATCGCCGGTGCGGCTCAAGCGCCCGTTACTACCTTTCGGCCGTATCGTTGCGGCCCTCACACAGGGAATTTTTCATGAACAACAGTATTGCTCTGTCTTCTCGTCGTAGTTGCACTCACCTGGGACCGAAGTTCCACGACCCCAACACGTTGGTGGGTAACACCCCGGTGTTGTGGGTGTCGGAACCTTTTGCTACATCTGACACCGGATTTTGGGCCAAGCTGGAGGCGCACAACCCCAACGGCATGAAGGACCGGCCCGCTCTATATATGGTGGAGCAGGCCCGGGACCGTGGGGACCTCAAGCCTGGGGCGATGATCGTCGAATCAACCAGTGGAACGCTGGGGCTGGGGTTGGCGCTGGCTGGGATCATCTACCGGCACCCGGTAACCCTGGTCACTGATCCGGGGATGGAGCCGATCATCGTTCAGATGCTGACCGCCTACGGCGCGCAGGTCGACATCGTGACCGAACCGCACCCGATCGGCGGATGGCAACAAGCTCGCAAGGATCGTGTCGCTGAAATCCTTGCCGTTGAACCGGATTCGTGGTGTCCTGATCAGTACCAGAACCCCGATAATGTCGATGCCTACCGCGGCGTCGCCGAAGAGTTGATCGATCAGCTGGGCACCGTTGACACCCTCGTGTGCTCGGTGGGCACCGGTGGGCACTCGGCGGGCGTGGGACGTGTGCTGCGGGAACACAATCCGAATCTGCGGCTGGTGGGGGTCGACACCATCGGTTCTACGATATTCGGGCAGCCCGCCAGCACGCGGCTGATGCGTGGCCTCGGGTCGAGCATCTACCCGGGTAACGTCGATTATCCCGCGTTCGACGAAGCCCATTGGGTCGCGCCGAATGAGGCCGTCTGGGCCGCACGAACCTTGGCCGCTAAATACCATGCCAGCGGTGGGTGGAGTGTGGGGGCGGTCGCATTGGTCGCGGGGTGGGTAGCCCGCACATCTGCTCCTGGTACGCGTGTCGCCGCCGTGTTTCCCGACGGTCCGATGCGCTACCACGGCACCATTTACGACGATGACTACTGCCGCAAACATGATTTGCTCGATCGTCCGCCGGCGCAGGAGCCCGATGTGATCGATGATCCGTCCGCGCGAGTGGTGGATCGATGGACCAGACTGACTCGGGTGATCGATCCGATCGGCCGGCAGGCATGATTCGGACTTTCCGTCAGTTCCGTTCTTTCGACCGGGCCAGCCAGATCCTGATGGTGAATCAATTCACCATCAACGTCGGCTTCTACATGCTGATGCCCTACCTCGCTGGATACCTGGCGGGGCCATTGGGTTTGGCGGCGTGGACGGTGGGTCTGGTCCTGGGGGTCCGGAACTTCTCCCAGCAGGGCATGTTCCTGGTGGGTGGCACCCTGGCCGACCGGTTCGGATACAAGCCGCTGATCGTTGCCGGCTGTTTTCTGCGCACAGCCGGATTCCTGATGCTGGCCTTCGTAGACTCGCTACCTGCGGTGTTGATTGCCTCAGCTGCAACAGGTTTCGCGGGTGCCCTGTTCAACCCCGCGGTGCGCGCCTACCTGGCGGCGGATTCGGGGAATCGCAGGGTGGAAGCCTTCGCCGTCTTCAACGTCTTCTACCAGGCAGGTATCCTGTTCGGACCGATCGTGGGTCTGGCATTGACGGCTTGGGACTTCCGGATCACCTGCGCCGTCGCCGCCGCGGTGTTCGCCGTCCTGACAGTGATCCAACTGACGGCGCTGCCGCCGAGCCGAGCCGAACAGAACCCGGACAAGCAGCCAGTGCTGGCCGACTGGCGGTCGGTGATGTCCAACAAGGCCTTCCTGCTGTTTTCGGGCGCAATGATCGGCTCGTACGTGCTGACCTTCCAGGTGTACCTCGCGCTGCCTTTCCAGGCGTCGCTGCTGACCGCCGACAAGAAATCCGAAACTGCGTTGGTGACAGGCATCTTTGTGGTGTCCGGGCTGGTGGCGATCGCCGGACAGGTGCGACTTACCGACTGGCTATCGGCACGGTTCGGACCAAGTCGCAGTTTGGTGATCGGGATGCTGGTTATCGCGGTTGCCTTCGTACCGCTGGCGCTGCTGCCATCGGCCGGCGCGGCCGGATCGATTCCCGCGACCGTTGCCCTGTTGCTGGCTGCGGCTCTGCTGGCTGTCGGCACCATCGCGACCTTCCCGTTTGAGATGGACACAGTGGTCAGGCTGGCGGGTAACCGTTTGGTAGCCACGCACTACGGGTTGTACAACACGATCGTCGGGGTCGGGATCCTCGCCGGAAACCTGTTGACCGGCTCGGTATTTGGTTACACCCGGCAGCACGGCCAACCTTCCCTGCTGTGGATGTCGCTGACCGCGGTAGGGCTCGTATGTACCGCAGCACTCTACGCATTACACCAAACCGGGCTCCTCGGCCAGGACGAACAGGTCGCATCGGCCACAGACAACGAGTCGTCGACTGATCGCCTTCCGTCACGGCGGTGACTGCCACCAATACACACGAACCGACCGAGCAGCCCGCATTAGAACAGGATCACTACTGGCCAGTAGCGCGCTCAAGTCGGCGGTGGCCACTTCGCCGCCGAAGACGATACCGATCGCTGTCGTGCTTGGCGTGCGACCACTTGAGCGGCACCGGGCCACGGTACAAGAGTGTTGTGGTACCCCCAAATCGGCCGACTTCAAGCACGGAGGGCCCGCAACGCAGTTGCGGGCCTCGGGCGGCAGATGCCAACTGGAGGAAAAACGCGCTCGAACAGCTCACCAGCGGGCAGAAGGCCGTATGTTGAGCGTCGGCGGCGCATTCGGGGCGGCGTCGACAGACTACGGTGTTGGTTTGTCGACGCCGCCCGTCGTCTGCGGGAGCTTTTGTGCAGGACATCGAGCCCAGAAAGTGGGGACTATGAAGGCATTCAACCGGGTGCTGGTAGCGGCGGCGGCCGTGTCGTCGTTGTTCCTGGGGGCGGGAACATCTCATGCGGGTCTGGACAATGAGCTGAGCCTGGT
>NZ_JBJIAK010000090.1:0-9182 GCF_045310915.1 Mycobacterium sp. SMC-17
CCGCTACCTACCGCCAATGGTTAAACACCCAGCTCAACCACGCCGCTTGACTATTAACAGAAATAGGAGCATCAAGTAGCGCAGACCGGCCAGACGCCTACGTGCCGGACGGAGCCGGTCCGAGTCATCGGGCATGGCGTCTGATGGATGGACGACCGGGCCGGAACTGGTCACCCAACAGCGACGTGGCGGCGGCGGAAAAGCTCCGCGGGCCGACCTCGGCCCCCTGCACTTAGCTGATCGGTACCAACGACCAGACTCTCCATCGCCCGACGGAAGTTGTCCGCCTGCAGCCGTTTTCCGGAGATCACCTCGTGAACGTGTCGCAATTCCCGCAGGGTGAATGTGTCACCAAGTAGTCGGTCTGGGTCCGCGTTGTCGCGGTAGCGAGACCGCAGTTCGGCAACTGCTCGCGCGACGATGTCGTCGTGCCCGTACAAGCGATCGGTAGGCGCGGCCGGGACCAGACGTGTGCATCCCGGAGTCCGATCGGCGAGTTGCTCGAGTTGCACGACGGCGATGTGCGCGACAGACAGCACCCAGCCGCGATCGTCGCGACCGGGATCATCGAACACGTGGAGCTGTCGCGGTCGCAATCCGTGGACGTTGGCCTTATCGACGAGTGACCGTTCCACCGCTGCGGCGAGCGTCTCTCGTTCGTGCAGGAACGTCCCCGGCAACACCCAGTGCTCACCATCTGGCCGTAGCACTTCCAACACCACAAGTCCCAGATCAGGATCCAGCGTGAGTACGGCCGCATCGACGGCAACCGACGGCCGCGGGTAGTCCTCGAGGCTCTTCCCGCTGGGGTCTACGTACTTTCGGCGGCTCATGTCGGTGCCTTAGCGTAGCGTGAGAAATAATTAGCGCGATATCGCGTTAAATGTGATTACATAGTCGCACCGCCCGAGGAGGACGCCATGGCATCACTGAACGACCGCATCGAAGGGGTGCTGCTGGGCACCGCCGTCGGCGACGCACTAGGCGCGCCCTATGAATTCCAGCCACCCCGCGGGCCCGAGCTTGCTGTCGTAATGCAAGGCGGTGGCCCGTGGGAGCCTGGCGAGTGGACCGATGACACCGCGATGGCGGTCGCGATCGCCGAGATCGCAGCCGCGGGAACCGATCTGCGCGAGAAACATGCGCAAGACATTCTGGTCAAACGGTGGTACGGCTGGTCGCTGACTTCGAAAGATGTCGGTATCCAGACACGTAACGTGCTGTCTAACGCCAACAGGGCCGGCGGGGTCACCGCCGAGCACTGCCGCGCGGCATCTCGTGCGCTGCACGAACGGACCGGCCGCACCGCCGGTAACGGCTCGCTGATGCGCACGGCACCGGTCGCACTGGCTTACCTCGACGATGAAGACGCGATGGCCGAGGCCGCCAGGGCGATCAGCGAACTGACCCATTTCGATCCCGAAGCCGGTGACGCAGTGGTGTTGTGGTGCAGCGCAATTCGGCACGCCGTACTCACCGGATTGCTGAATGTCCGGGTGGGCATGCAACACATCCCGGCTGAACGTCAGAGTCTATGGCACCAACGACTCGATGCCGCCGAAGCCGGGCGCCCGGCCGACTTCCCCCACAACGGATGGGTCGTCTCCGCGTTGCAGGCGGCATGGTGCGCAATCGCGACCACCCCTGTCCCCCAGGATGATCCGGTGACCGGAACATACCGCGCGGAACACCTCCGACTCGCATTGGACGCAGCGGTTCGGGCCGGGTTCGACACCGACACGGTGGCAGCGATTGCAGGAGGCCTACTGGGTGCCTCTTACGGCGCTTCGGCGGTGCCGGTCCAGTGGCGCACACTGCTGCACGGCTGGCCCGGTATTCGGGCTCACGAACTTGTTGCGTTGGCCGGTGCCATCGCCCGCAAGGGCGGAGCGGATCGGTTCGACGGCTACGCGGGCCAGCGGTTCGGTGTGTTGGCGCCGCACCCGTACGACGCGCAGTTGTTGTTGGGTGACATCGGAGCGCTGCGGTCCCTGCCGGACGGCGTCGACGCGGTCGTGTCGATGTGCCGGATCCTACCGACCGACGTACGCCGGGATATGCCGCACGCCGAGGTGCGGCTCATCGACATCCCGACTGCCGACGAGAATCCGAATCTCGATTTCGTTCTGACGGAAGCCGTCGAGGCCATCCAGTCATTTCGGGCACAGGGCCGCACCGTGCTGCTGCACTGCGTCGGGGCTTACAGCCGAACACCGACCGTCGGCGCGCTGTACGGCGCGCGCCTGCGGGACGTCAGCTCCGATGAGGCGCTGGCAGACGTGCTCGAAGTCTTGCCCGGCGCGAATCCCAATCACGTATTCCGTAAAGCGTTGCAGCGCTTGATTCCCAGCAGACGAGAGGAAAAACAGTGAATGACACGCCTTTGACGTGGAACGGGGTGTTGAACCCCGAGTTGATCCACCACGACGTTGTCGCCGCGTCTCATCAGCTGGCGGATGCCGCGAAGGCCGGTGATTGGGCGGTCGTTTTTCGGCTACTCGACCGTAAGACCGATCTGTTGGGCATCAACTGGTGGCGTCCGGGCGGCACCGCCTGGTTCACCGTCCTGCACCAGGCCGCCTGGCATGGAGCCCCCGTGGACGTCGCCGCCGATCTGATCCGACGCGGCGCCCTGCGCACGATCGTCGATTCGCGCGATCGCACACCTTATGACGTGCTCATGAGCAGTGAAGGAAATGGCGCCAAAGGTTCTGTCCTGCAGCGGACTCACCGCGCATTGGCAGAATGCCTGGCTCCCCCGCCGACTCGGTTGACGTCGCGAGCAATCAGCGCCCTCGATCAGCACCTCGGCGAAGTCATCGACGGGAGGATCCGAGGCAGGTTGTACGACGGCCGCGATCCACGTGAGCTGCTCCGCTACCCGAGTACGGCCATGCTGCACGAGGCACCCCATCAGCAGCTGTGGTTCCCCGTACCCGGGTTCTACGGAGGATTTCTCATCACGCTCCACGGCGACACACTGGACGTCCGGAGCTGGTGCCGCGTCGTCGAAGGTTCAGAGCAGACGCACTTGGTCACCGAACACGGTGCGACGTTGGTCGATGGTCGCGACGACTGACTCGGATGATCGCTACTGTCAGCCCCATGGGTGGCCACCTCTTCATCATCAACGGGGACCTGACGAAGGTCGCGTGCGACGCGTTGTTGATCCCGACGGACACCGAGCACAAGGTCGAAGATCATTGGCGTGGCTTCCTCGAGTCTCGCAGGTACACCAAACCTGGTCCGTGGGAGCTCGGAGACGTCTTCCCGTCAGTCTCAGACACGACGCCGCACATTTGGCTCGGCAACATCGGTCAATCCACCAACGGCGCTGATTTCGAGGCATTCGCTCCCACGGTCGAAGCGTTCATCAGCCAAGCGAAGGCACAGCTGGAGACAGTCGACGATGACGAACGCATCTACGCTTGGCCCAAGCTGCGTCTGGCGGTGAACGTCGTCGGATCGGGCGCCGGCGGCGGTGTGGGAATGAAGGGAAACCTCACCCTCGGCCTCGTGCAGACGTTGACCGAACTGGCAACGACGCACGACGTCGACATCGTGTTGGTCACGTGGGGCGAGAAGGCTTACGCCGCAGCACAACGCGCGCGTCGGCAAGTGATCGGAGCGGACGAGACTGCGGCTTGGAAGTTCCATGCTCGAGCCAACCCCAAACTGCTTCGCGAAGCGCATGCCCTTGCCGACGAGGCACGAAAGAGCCAACTGGTGCTGTTCATCGGCGCCGGCGTCAGCGCCGGCGTGGGCCTGCCGACATGGGCTGGATTGCTTCGCGAAGTCGCCGAGAAGGCAGGCTTTGATCTGACTCAGATCCGACTACTTGCCAAACAAGACGTCCGAGACCAGGCCACCCTCATCGACCGCCGGATGCGAGAGTCCAACGGTGGACCCACCGAAGGACGCAGCCACTTCAAGGCCGATGTCGCTGCAAAACTGTCTGCCACACAACCATATTCGCTTGCCCACGGCCTGCTGGCTTCGCTCCCCAGCAAGGAGGCGGTCACTACCAACTTCGATGTGCTGTTCGAGCAGGCGTGCAAGATCGCCGACGCAGACATCGCTGTACTGCCCGAGAATCCCCGTACCACCGACGGCCGGTGGCTCCTGAAGCTTCACGGCAGCGTGGATGATCCGGAGCGGATGGTGCTGACCCGTTCCGACTATCTTGAGATGCCCCGTCGGTACGGTGCGCTGATGGGCTTGGTGCAAGGCCTCCTGATGCTCCGGAAGATGGTGTTCATCGGCTACTCCTTGAGCGACGAGGACTTTCACGAGCTGGTCGACGAAGTGCGTGCCGCCCGGGCAGGAGCCACCGAAATCGTCAGGGGCACCGTGCTTTCCCTCGCTGAGGACCCACTCCACGAACAGCTGTGGGGTACCGACGTCGACGTGGTGCCGATGATCGTCGAAGAACTGAAGAATGGCGATCCAGCGGAAACCGCCCTCGCCGCAAGAGAACTCGACCTCTTCCTCGACCTGGTCGGGTACTTGTCGACGACGTCGGCGTCGTTCTTCCTCGATGACACCTACAGCGATCTGGCCGCTGGCGAAAAAGAGCTCCGCGATTCCTTGCTCAAGCTGCAAGCGTCTATGCAGACCTGCGAAACAGGACCGGTCGCAGAACTGGTCGACCAGTTCCTCAAGAGCTTGGGCGCGACCGACATCTAGTCCAGTCCGCCAACTTGCAGATAATTCTCCACCCGCACAGTCGATTCGCCCGACCACCGGTACGCGGTCAGAGCGCCACCCTTGACCGCACTGAAGTCCACACAGGCCGTTCGGTCGGTCCAATCGAGGCCGTGCACCGGCGTATCCGTCCGCCAGTAGTGGCCGTACACGACCGGCACATCGCCTCGGTAGACATGGTCATCATTGGCAACTGACAGCGCCGGCAGCTCGGGATACGGCGTTCCGTCGGGTGTGGTGAAAGTGCTTGTCATCTCGGCCAACTCGTTCAACGTCGAGCCGGTGCTCCACCACCGCAGCCGCGCCCGTTCGCGGCTGTGACCGTCCTTGTCCAGATACGGCAGCTGGCCATGGTCGGTCAGGCTCAGCTCCGGTCCTTTGATGACCGTCTCGATCGCTTCGTACAGCGGATGCCCCTTGGCCGATGCGGCTGCGAACTGCGCATCGTCCCCAAAGACATTCGAACCCAATTCCTGCTCAACAACTTTCATCGATGGCTCATGCCAGCAAGCATGCACAATGCGCACTCCCCCGAGGTCCAGCCACAGCGGAATGGTGCGGAACCAGTCCAGGTAGTACCGCTGCTGCTCAGCACTCAGCTGTTCCAGGAAGGCCCGGTGCTGATGGGCGTTCTTGTCCGAGTGCCGGCGTAGGTAGTCACCCTCGGCATGAGGAATGCTGTAACAGATCGCGTTGAACTCGTGGTTGCCCATGGTGATCTGGGCACTGCCTGCGTCGACCATTGCCTTGACCGTTTCCAGGACGCGCAGCTGCTGTGGGCCGCGGTCGACCAGGTCACCCACGAACACCGCTTGACGGCTCGGATGCCGGAACGCGCCGTCGATGTGGCGATAGCCCATGGCATCGAGCAACGACTCCAGCGGATCGGCACAGCCGTGGATATCGCCGATGATGTCGTAGCCGGTCACAGCCTGATCATCGCACCTCGTCCGTGCAGACGGCCCACCATCAGGGTTTCCCTGACTGGTCAGCCCGCCGGTATGCCGCCGCGAAGCCCTTGGCGATCCCTGCAGCACGGCGGCGGTACTCGTCATCGTTCAAATCTCGATCACCTCGTCGATAGCGTGACGCCAGGCGTGCCAGCGCATCAGCGCCCTCGTTCAAGGGCTCTCCGCAATGGCCGGGTACCCACCGCAGCGTGATCCGGCTCCGTTCGGCGTGAATCCGACGTTGCATCGCGATCAAGCTCCGATCGGACGTGGGCCCCGCCGCCGGATATTCCGCAGGGAGGACGAAATCTCCACATTTCCAGCGATTCACCATCGCCACCGCGGATCGGCTGTCAGACAACACCGTCAGACGATGCCGCGGAAGACCGCACACCGCATTACCGATCGCGCACAGCTCGGCCACCAGCACGGGGTTGGTGCCCACTCGCTTGGATGAGACAGCGAACGCCGCGAGGCCGTGCTCGCCGGAGGACGCCAGCCAAGCGAAGCCGGCGTGCCGGCACCGTATCGAGCCGTCGGTAGCGACGGTGATGGGACCACGGTCCACGGGAAGTGGCGGCAAGGACAGACGGGCACGCTCCAACTGCTCTGCCGCGGTTGTAATGAGTGCTCGGTCTTCCCGAGTTGGACGCTCGATCCACCAATCCGTTGTGGCAGTGAAGATCTTGGCAGCGTAATGCCACAGCGGGCTTCCGCTACCAACGCAGGGAACGAACCGGATGCGCCGGTGCTCGGGACGCCCGGCGCAGATTTCATCGATTGCGTTGAGCACCGCGACCTCGACGTTCGGTGCTGCAACGACACCTGACCATGATCCCTGTGCACTGACTGCGGCGTAGCAGTAGCCCAGGTGCGATTCCGCCACATCGATAACGATCGACTCAACCGGCCGTGGCTGCGCGAACACGAGGTCGACGCGTCGGGGCCGCGGACGCGGCAGCGGAGTCGCGTATTCGCACCGCGAATCGAGGCGATCGACCGTCATGCCGGCACACCTTTGCTGCCCGCAGTCTGGTTCAGGAAGGCATCGATCACGGGCTGCGTGTCCGGGCACATATCGTCGACAGCGGCGACGATGATGGTCGCGGCCTCGTAGCGCTCGTAGCCCGCGCGTCCGAGGAAAGCCATCGCCCCGGGTACGCCTCCACCGGAACGCAGGATTCGGCAGGTCATCTTGCCTGCGTCGATCACCCCGGAGACCGACGAGTAGTACACGCCGTTGTTGTCCAGGTACACGACGAAGTCGTACTGGTCGGCGTGTGCCGGTGCCGGTACCAAGAGCCCGGCGAGCGCCATGGCGCCCGCCGCGAGTACGACGCGAGCACAGTTCAAGTAGATGGTCATCGGGCTCTCCGTCCTTCTGAAGAAACGCCCGCTTCTTGCGAGCCCTACAGACTGACAGGCACCACCGACAATTTCGGTTCGCTCCGCCGAAGGCTGCCGGCATTCAACACGCCACGCAGGCGGTGAGTCGACCTTGGTCTGATCAAACGTGGGCGACCCAGGATCGACACGTTTGACGTTCCTTTGTCGGCACCCTGATGCATACTCGACCGGCGACGCACACTCACAGGAAGCGTCCAGATTCGAAGGGGTCCACGGGGCGATGAAGGTAGTTTTCCTACACGGCATTGGCGACGGCGACCCAAAGCTGCAGTGGCTCGACGGCCTCAATCGAGGTCTAGCTCAAGCAGGACATCCGCTCCTTGATCGCAACCAAGTAATTGCGCCCCGATACACCTCCTACCTGAAGACCGAAGGCCGCGGGGGCAAGTTGCCGCCGATCACCTACAAGCCTCCGAAGGATGAAGCCACAGCCCGCCGCGAATTCGAGCGACGCCAGGCCAATGTCCAGCGCCTCCTGCACTGGTACAGGGACGTGCGAGCATTCGGCTTCAATCTCATCCCCGATGGAATTTGGGATACCGCGCCAGGCAAGGTTTTTACCAGCCTGCCGGCCTTAGATCTCGATCAAGTGCGCAATTACGTTCAAGACGACAAGGTGCGCGCCGACGTTATGAATCACATCCTTGATTTCCTACCGGCGTATGGCGATATCATCCTTATCGCGCACAGCCTCGGTTCAGTCATTGCAATCGATCTGCTCGACCACCTGCCACCGGACTTGAAGGTTCGGCGTTTCGTGACCATCGGTAGCCCGGCGAATATTCGCGCACTCCATGAAGGCAGTGAACGACTACTCAAAAGATTCCCTTATGCGCGCGTTGACGATTGGTCGAACTTCCTCAACGTCCGTGACATAGTCACCGGCGGGCGCGGCTTAGCTAGTACTTTTCCGGGTGCGCAAGACTTCGTCCTTAATGGGATCAGCGGGCACGACGCCAGCACATACCTTGGCGACCCGGCGGTTGTAAGTGTTATCGCAGCGTCGTTGTATCCGGCCAGAGACGTGGTCAGGGCTAGTTCCGATATAGCGATCCGAATGAGTGATGCCGAAGCATCTACACTTCTCCTTCAACATTTTGCGGAAGCCGTCGCGCGCAGTATCAAGGACGTTGAGCGGGCCGAAAGATACCGAGCGACGCTGAAACTGCTGCGCGATGATCTGGCGGCCGAGCTCGCTCAGCGCGTGGCGAACGGACAACTGCTAGCGCCTGAAATGCTCGAACTGAGCAATGGCGCACTCCCGCGGCTTCCCCACCGATGGGAGATCCACGAAGCTATAGGTGAGCTAGTGGTTCTCGCACTTACGAACTGCGTCACCCCGTATGAAATCGACCCGGGATCGGCCCCGCGAACAGCGCTCGAGGACATAGCAGTCGAACTTGGGTTCCAACGGCAGATCGGGAAGACGGTCGCCAAGGCAATCGATGAAGTCCAATCCTGCATCAGCGAGAGAGGCGGCGTTCCCTGGGGACGCGTTCTGACAGCGGCTGCCGGCGTTGCCCTGCTGGCTGCTGGCCCGGTCGGTTTGGCTGTCGCAGCACCTGCTGGCGCATTTGGCGCCGCTGCCATCACGGGCGGTTTGGCCGCATTCGGCCCCGGAGGAATGGTTGGTGGGCTTGCGATGCTCGGAGGCTTGGCGGGTACCGGCGCAGCCGCCGCGGCAGCTGCGGCAGTCGGCGGATCACCAACCGAAACCGCCGCACCTAACCTGGAAAAGCTGATGATGCGCGTAGCCGCGGAATACGCACGCAAACTGCTCGACCTCCCGCATGACACGTCGCTGTGGTACCAACTGACAGACTTCGAGTGCCAAGTATCGGCAGTCCTTAACCGCCTCAAAGCATTCAACGACCCCAAGTCCTCCAAACTCGTACACCTGGTAGCGACACAAGTTGCAGTGAATGGGTTGCTGCGGTTCATGATTGAGAAAAATCTGTCGCCCACTGCGCTCACTGATGGTGAACCGAAAGCAATTGCTGAATGACAAGGGACAGTTGGCCAATTCGGTCACTGCGCCCAAACCGGCTCTTCGCAGTTGAGGGTGTAGAGGTGGTCGGCGCGTCGTTGCCTAGGTAGGGGTCGAGGTCTTCCGATGATGAA
>NZ_JBJIAK010000091.1:0-9104 GCF_045310915.1 Mycobacterium sp. SMC-17
CGTCAGACGGCGATCAACACACCGAAACGGAGGTCGCCTGAAACACCCCGATCCACAGGTATTGACAATTGCTCGGCTCGTAGTGCACTGCCGCTGTCACGCTCCGCGACCAATTGAAGCGCCCGGACATCCCGGAGGCCCTATCGCACTCCACCGGACCCAATACCGGCCCGGAGCCGAACTGCGGCGTCGGTGGGATCTCGCATCACCGGCGGCCCGCGCCCGGGGCCAGGCGGCCAACCGGCGCCTGCACACCCAATGGGCCCGTTTCGACGCCCGCAGGAAGCGCCCGGTGATCGCCAACGTCGCGATCGCCCGGGAACTGGCCGGCTGGTGCTGGTCGCTAGCAGTCCTACCCGACTGACCGGTATCCCCTAGGCGTCCAGATGAGACCACCGATGATCGGGACGGCAAGCGTCCTGGAGTGATCCGCGATTGCGCTATGAGCAATCACGTTGCCCCGCAACGGATGACGCTCGATCCTAGACCGCTGGTTAGCTCCGTTTCGAAGGTCCGTCCTGCGGTAACCAACCCGCGCATTTCAGACTGACACGCGTCGACACGACACGCTCGACTCAGCGCTGGGTAGTTATCCGTTGGTCTGTAGCACTTTGGCCAGAACATCGAACCCGGTTCGCATGTCAAGTTTGGGTGTTCCTGCGTATCCGAGCAGGAGCGCCGACGATCTGCTGGGATGGTAGTGATGTATTGACAGTGGCCAGACGTGGATCCCCTGGTGCAGAGCCCGTTTGGCGATCGAGGTGTCGTCGCTGAAATCCGCGAGCTGACCGACGAGGTGAAGCCCGCCGTCGGAGGGCGCCAATGCGATACTGTTGCTTATTCTTTCGGCCTCTTGAATTAAGAGGTGCTGGCGTTCGCGATGCAGAACGCGCATCCTTCTGAGATGGTTAGCGAAGTGGCCTTGTTCCATGAAGTCGGTGACTACTGCCTGGTCGATGAGGTGGGCGTGCATGTCGGTGCTCAAGTGCGCTGCGGTGAAACCGTCGACGATTGCCTCGGGGGCGATGATGTAGCCCAGCCGCAGGCTGGGAAACAGGACCTTGCTGAAGGTCCCGACGTAGACGACGCGCTGATGAGTGTCGATGGCGGTGAGCGCCGCTAGGGGTTTTCCGACATACCGGAACTCGGCGTCGTAGTCGTCTTCGATGACCCAGGATTGGTTACGCGCCGCCCAATCGATGAGTGCGAGCCGCCTTTCCAACGACATGGTGTGCCCTAATGGGAATTGATGCGACGGCGTGACGATCGCGATGCGCGCGGTCGACTCGAGTTCGATACCTGCCGCGACGTCGAGTCCGGACTCATCTACCGGCACGGGGACGATGCGGGCGCCCGCCGAGACCAGAGCTGCCCGCGCGCCAAGGTATCCCGGGTCCTCTAGCCACGCGGCATCCCCGGGGTCGAGCAGGATTCGGGCGCAGAACTCCAGGGCTTGTTGCGAGCCGTTTACGACGATGACTTGGTCGGCGGTGCAGTGAATACCGCGGGCAGTGGCGATGTAGGAGGCGATGGCCTCTCGCAGGGGCCGGTAACCGGCTGGGTTGTCATAGGGCATCAAGGCCGATGCGGCGGTGGCGAAGCGTGAGGAGTAGAGCCTGACCCAGGTCTTGAAGGGAAACGCATCTAGAGCGGGCAATCCGATGAGAAACGCCGCTCCGCGGGGTTGATGGCCCAGCACGGAGGGTATCGGTATCCGCCGTACCCGCGCCAGCCGCTCACCGCGGCCGGACAACGTAGCCGCGGGGTACAGAGCGGGTGACTCGCAGGACGGGTAAGGGGGCGCGCTGTTGAGGAATTCTTCGGGAAGGACGCGCGCGACGTAAGTCCCCGACCCTTGCCGAGCTGTGATGTAACCCTCGGCCTCCAGCTGGTCGAACGCCGCCAGAACTGTGTTGCGCGACAGCCCATTCTGCGCGGCCAACACCCGGCTGGGGGGGAGCTTCGATCCACCTGCGAGCTGACCGCTGAGAATGCTCGACCTCAACTGCTCATAAAGCACCCGGTACGCCGCCGGCTCGGGGGTCCGATTCGACGTGTCACCATTCGGCGACGAATTGTTTCGCTTCGATGTCACATGGCCCCTTGATCTACACCCGAATTGGCTCTGGAACGGCGGCGAATTTTCTCTAGGCTTTGGAACCAATATGCCCCACCCATCCGAACCGCGTCGTGCCCCAGCCCGACATGTCCGCGGTGCCCAAAAGGAGTGACCTGTGCCCATTTACCTCAGCATGCAACGCGTACGCTTCTCCAGTCCCGACGCCTACGAGAAGTTCAAAGTGGTATTTGGCGACACTCGCCACCACCTGATGGCACTGCCGGGATTTCTCCACCTGACCTGGTGGGAGCATCCCGATGATCCGGGCTGGTTCAACGAATGTAGCTTCTGGACCAGCAAGGAAGCACTCTACGACTGGCACACCGATACCTACCACAAATACGCCAAGGCCTGGGCCGCCAACGGCGCGATCATGGAAGACATCATCACCAACTTTGAACTCGTAGGCACCCGTCTCCTCCGCATCTGCCCCTGCTGTAATGAATTGCAGGACAGAGAATACGAACTGAGCCAGGAACAGGCCGTCCTGCGTGAGCAGTGCCCGAAGTGCGGCTTCCACTTCCCCTACCTCACCGAGCAGCCGTCCAGCTTCGCGGTCTTCAAGGACGCCGACCTCAACCCGACGACCGACAGCCCGATTGGCATCGCCGATGGCCAACAACCCCTCGTCGCCAGCGGCGTAGGACTCCAGGCCGATACTCCCTGACCCCTAAGTCAATGGGCCTTGGCCGCACACCGAGCTGTCCGCCTTCTCTGGATCATATTCGGCGAACGCCAGCCCTCGATCGTTCGTGCCCATTCGTCCGGTTGGCACCTGGCACCGGCCCGAGTCGACCATCGAAACGGTAAACCACGACGTGCATGAGTACTACAACCCCGGACACCACCCGCAGGTGAACGAAGTAGAACTTATCCGCATCTGCGCGTAATATCGCTTCGCGCAACCAGTTTGAGCGTCGTCACGGATAATGATCATCGCGGCACTTGGCGGTCAATTCGCCGAATGGCGGATGGGCCGGCCTCACTGGCTCGACTAGGTCCACCTGCCGCCGCACGCTGCGTCGTGCTCATCTGGCTGGTGCCATCCGACCTGCATGTTGGCTTCATCGCCGATTCTTTAAGTTTTTCCGGCCCTTCACGCTATTCGGTGCAGGATGTCGCCAACGAAAACCTCCAAAGGCATGATTCATCGCGTTTTTGAAGCGATCCGCCGAATCCCGTCCGAATTGTTCCTCAGACTGAGCCACGCTTCGTTACAGGGTCGCCGCATGAGACGTTCCATCGCCTACGTGGTGGCGGATCACGACGAACATGTTGCTGTCGACGGCGATGAACCGGTAACGCGCAAAGTTGAACCGCTAGTGCGCAATCGGTGGCCTCTCGGCTGCTTCCACCGCGGCGCGGCTCCGAACGGCGCTCCCGTCGGCTGCCTGCCGAACAAGCCGCCGTCGCTCATCGTGAGAGGCGTGAGCAAGAATGCGAGCGCCAGGCCGCACGGTCGATTTCGGGGCACTTTTACCCATCGGCGGCGGTACCTCTTTCGCGACGCTCTCTGCCAAACGCGCCCGTAACGAACCTGTCGGTCATTCGGTGGTCATGTCAGATGGGATTTGCACATCAAGTATGAGAAGTCGCAGCAGTGGCTCTAGGGAAAGAACAGCTCGAGTTCGTTGCGGTGACCCGCGGGCAGCTTCGTGAGATCAGCGGCGAAGCCGCTGATGCGGGCAAGGCCGCGCGGCTGCGAGATTCCGATTGCCTGCGCCAGCAGCCGATCAGATTCGGCAGCGTCGGTGGTCCACTGCCCGCTGAGTGCGTAGGCCAGTGATGAGTGCACGGGAAAACGACTGTGGCGCAGTCTCTTCACTAGTTCTAGCCCGCGTCGGCGATCGTGCAGATGATAACTGTACATTTGCGCCAACTCGATAGTCGCGGCTTGAGCGGCGAAGTGGGCCATGGGTTCGAGTTGGTGCAGTTCGCGCAGGAGATTGGCTGCGCGAACGTAATTGGGAATCTGTTGATGCTGCCGCAGCGCGGTGAGCCGCACCGTGAGAATGTCAGCTACGCCGGACTGGTTGGCTTCGGCTCGGAATCGGTCGTCAGCGGCATCCAATAGATCGGTGACAGCGTCCATGCGTGTCGCATCGAAGCCTGGTGGCGCGCTGGCGATGAGAAGACAGGCCTCGATGTAGTCGGCCCAGGCCATCCACCGGGTGTTAGTGATGTTGGCCAACGGCCGGAAATGATCGTCGAGGGCTGCGCGCACGTCCGGGTAATGACCGGCCCACAGTAAGGCGTGGCACCAATGCAGCGCCGCGTTGCATCTCACGGCGTTGTTCTTTGATCGCGGTTCAAGGACCGCGCGCCGAGCTTGGACGATAACCTCGCCAACATCGCCGCGCATCTTTAGTGCCGCCAGCCGAAGACCTAACGCGGCCTCAGGCAGTGCGTCGCGCCGGACGAGTCGGTCTGTCAAGCTGACGACGCGGCGGTGGTTGGTGCTGTGAGACAGCTGGGTCAGGTACTTGGTGCGGAGGCGTCGCCGTGTCGGCGCGTACGCGCCCAGCGGCGGAATCGCCCACCACAGCGAGGTGATCCAGCGGGCCTGCCAGGAGGGTCGATTAAAGAACAGCGTCCGTAGTCGTGTGACAGCCTGATCGCGCTGAGTTGGGTCTCGACGTGCCTGCCGCAGCAGTGTCTGCGCAGTGGCCACATCGCCGGTCAGGGCCGCGACGTCAGCACGGGCGACCGTGTTGCCGGTGGGTGCCGTCGGGATGGGTGCGGGCTTGCGATCAGCGAGCAAGGTGTCACGCTGGGCATCTGATATGGCGTCGATGAGCGTGTTGCTGCGGCACCATTGCACGAAATCCCAGGCAGGATTGAAGAATTCACTGCCACCTGAGGATCGGTGCGGCTGCGCGTCGGGAAATACGAGGTGGCCTCTGGCGGCTACTTCACGCAGGAGGTGGCGCTTGTAGGGGTGGTCGCGCCCTGGCATGTCGAACCACCACACGATGTGGTTCGACAGGACGCGGTTCCACTGGTGGCGGAAGTCAAAATCGCGTCCGCTGTAGCCGATGAAAACGACGTGAGCGCAGGCCTGGAGATCGGCGTGCAGCCGGTCGCGCCACACTGGCGGCGGCGGGGTCAAGGTTTCTCGAGGAGTCACGATCAAGCGGCCGCCGATCGTCCCGTGGGGTTTGAGAAGCTGCCCACGGCGCGGCTGCGCCGTCGGCTCGTCCGGCGCGGCGACCACTTCGATCCCGGGTAGCGCCCGCTCGATGAAGGTGTCGAAATTGACCGTCCACACCCGCGCGCCAGCCAGGCACAGCTCGGCAACGACGCGATGCCCCTCGTTCGGGCGGGCCGAAGGCGGATTGAGCACGCGCGCCAACCACGTCTGGGTGTCGATGCCGGCGTCCTCCAAAGCGAAAAAGAACGGTTCGGGCTGGATACCGGCAACCCGTCGCTGCTCTGCAGTCACCGCGTCGCGCCCAGGCACATACTGCCCGAACCCAAGAGCCTGCAGCAAAGTGTCGCGCAGCCAATCGAACAGGGGAAGCGACGTCGGAGCACTCATTGACAAGCCCGCACCGGCGAAGACGAACACATCCGCAGGATCGGTGGGCGGCCGCGTCATGTGCCCACCGTATGTGCCGCGCGAGCCACCTCGTGCGGCATGTGCCCTCACCGGTGCCGCGGCTGCCACGACGCCGCAGCGCCATCAACCTCATGAGATAGCACAGCTAGCCGCCCGCGCACCCGGCCTGCTCGCCACCTCACCGTCAGATGCTCAACGGAACCTCGCTGAGTGTGGGCGCCAGTGCGCGCGATGCGTTTGGCTCAGAGTTGGCCGCTGACGTTCGGATGAGACCGTCAATAGCAGCGGGTCAACAGTGCACGTGAGACGGCCCCTGAGAGAATCAGTTCCTATGGAGGCCGTGGCCAGCCCGCTCACCGGTGACGATCCGGTGCTGCGCCCGGTCAAACTGACCGCCGCGCAAGCCACCGAGCTGCGTCTGCGCGTTTCTCGCGATGGCAGGAACCCGCCGATCTCGCAGTACGAGCGCGAGCTCTATGCGACTGAGGGGCTTGAGCCGCCGGTGTCTGATGGAGATGAACCCGGCGATTAGCGCTGTGGTAGACGCCACGTCAACCACGCCAGTCCGGGACGGCGATAAGGTGGGGCCTGTGGTCGACGATACAGATCGCAGGGGCCTCGGCAGTGAAAACAAAGCCAGGCACTGTCTTTCCCCAGAAGGGCACCGCGCCGAGGCGGCACCGCTTTGCGCCGATATGGGTGGGGTGGAGCCTTTCGACGTCGACAGCTACGCGGCAATGATCTACCGAGCCAATCTCGAGATCGGTTTGGCCGACGCGCAGATCGAATACAGCACAACGCCTGAATTGCAGGATCTGCTTACACGGGCCTCAGAAGCATCGACGGTTCGCCGACGCCGTCTTCGTCGGACGTAGCTCCGGGCACGCTCGGTCTGAGCAACGTGGCGCCCGTGCCCCTTCGCACTACGCGGCCGACGTTGAAGTCCGCGACGTGATCGCCCAACCAGAAGAGCATGCACTCTGCCTTCAGCACAAATTGTCTTTCTCTGTTGTCGAGGATGGTTCTGACATGAGACTCCGACTCCGGGCGCGGTGATCCCCCAGGGCCTGGAATCTGAACTGGAGTCGACGGGCGGCGCAGCGATGACTGAACAGGGGGCAGACTTCTAAATCGAGGACGGCGAGACCTGCGATGAAAATGCGCGGCTAATCAGTCCATCCCGTCGAACCGACTACCTGTTCCACCCACGTTCGAGGGCCCAGCCTCGCCGCGATCCACTCGTCTGCGATCCTGCGGAACTCGTCACGTTGCGCCTGCGCCACTATTTTCGCGGCGTCTCGCCTGTGACGTTCGTACAGCTTCAGTTCGTCGTCATCGAGGTGGTCCGGGCAATGATCGGCGAACTCGTCCGGACCGGTACGCACGACCCGTCGCCGGCAGGGCTTGCGCTCGTATTCCAAGTAGGTCCTGCAGCGTCTCCCAGTGGCCAGCGCGCTCGGCTGGGCTTCTCGCGCTGCGGTCATCTGTTGTTCGTCGGTCTGTCGAAGCGTCTTCTCGTAGCGGTCGGCGGTAGCGACTGCTGGGGCCCTCCGTGAGGCGCCGTAATCAACGGCTACCCGATGGCGCGCGTATATCGCCTTCGGTCGGGACGGAAGGTCCGTCCAACCGCGGGCGAGTTCGGCGCCCTGGTGCAGCAGGCTCGCGGCTCCGTACGCGAGACTCGCGGATTCGCGAGCCCGTCGGAGATCACGCTCTAGGTCATCGAGGGTCAGCGCAACGTCCACCCGCATGCTGCGCAGTGCAAGTTGGCATTCCTGGAGCGTCCCGACAAGTTCGTCAAGCAACTTGAGTCCGCGTGCGGTCACCCAGTCGGGTCGAACCGGTGGTAGATCAGGGTGCACCATGGCACTGTAGTACTAGTACTACAGACATTTCTCGGATGTGCACCGTTACTTGTGGGCGTGCCCACCCGACCAAGCCAGAATGATCCGGAGCGCGTGGTGGCATGGGAGCGCCGACGAAGGTCGGTCGGCAAGCGAATACGTGAACTCCGCGTCGAGCGAGGCTTGACGCAGGAGCAGTTGGCCCATGATTCGGGCGTGGACCGGTCCGTTCTGAGCGGCGTGGAGAGCGGCCTGCGCGGGTTACTTTACGAGCGACTGTTTGACATTGCCGACGCGCTGGGAGTTTCTGCGGCTGAATTGATGGTAGATCAGTAGACGAGCTTGCCGCACCAAAGGTGGTCAGCGCCGCACGCCATTCTCGGCCACTTCACAAAGGCGGCCGATGGGAGCTTGAAGTGATGAACGCGTGGAACTATCGAGTTGTGCAGTCGCTTGATAAAAGCGAGTACTTCGTAGCGGAGGTGTACTACGACGGCGACGCGCTGAGTTGGGTCGACAACTCGCGCGACTGCCTCCGGTGGGACAATTACGATGACTTAAAGGCTGCAGTCAAGTTGATGCAGAAGGCATTTGACAAGCCGCTCCTGTGGTTGCAGGAGGGCGACCGACTCATTGAGGTCAATTCCACCTGAGAAGAGACATCGAGAGGCGGCGTTACCGATTTGGGCGCCGCGGTCATTGCGCAGTCAGACGGGTGAGACCGAAAGGGGTCTGCTGCACGATCAGGTGACAATTTGCGTCACGCGGCCTGACTGACCGGCGTGGTCATAATTGCTTCGAATTCGATCGGGGTCAACCGCCCGAGGGCGAGCTGACGTCGGCGACGGTGGTAGGTGCGCTCGATCCAGGTGACGATGGCGATGCGCAGCTGCTCTCGGGTGTCCCACCGGCGGCGGTCGAGGACGTTCTTCTGCAGCAGGCTGAAGAAGCTTTCCATCGCAGCGTTGTCGCCGGCCGCCCCGACACGGCCCATGGAGCCGACCATGCCGTGATGGTGCAGGGCCTGGACGAACTTTCGGCTTCGAAACTGGCTGCCTCGGTCGCTGTGCAGAATGCAAGCGGCCACATCACCCCGGCGTGCAACTGCACTCCTGAGCGCGGTTGTAGCCAGCCGGGATGTCATCCGTGAGTCGATTGAATAGCCCACGATGCGGTTGGAGAACGTGTCCTTGATCGCGCACAGGTAGAGCTTGCCTTCACCGGTGCGATGCTCGGTGATATCGCTGAGCCACAACGTGTTTGGCTCGCTGGCGGTGAAGTCGCGCTCGACCAGATCATCGTGCACTGGCGGTCCGGGTTTGCCGTTCTTGCCACGCCTCTTGCCGAACACACTCCACAACTGCTGCTGAGAGCAGATGCGCCAGGCGGTGCGCTCGGCCATCGGCTCGCCGGCGTCACGGGCCTCCTCGACCAGGTAGCGGTAGCCGAACTCCGGGTCCTCGCCGTGGGCGTTGAACAACGCGTGAGCGCGATAGGCCTCAATGAGGCTCTTCACAGATGAGGGTGTAGAGGTGGTTGGCGCGTCGTTGCCGGGATAGAGGTCGAGGTCTCTCGAAAATGA
>NZ_JBJIAK010000092.1:0-8706 GCF_045310915.1 Mycobacterium sp. SMC-17
CAGGATCGATTTTCTTCGGCATGCTGCTCATCCTTCCGGACTCAAACAGCAGCGGCATCAAACCTGGGGCGGTTCAGCGGACCCGGCGCGGTGCATCTGCTCAACGGGCTCTATGACGCCAAGCTCGACCATGTGCCGGTGGTTGCCATCGTCGGTCAGACCGAGCGATCAGCGATGGGCGGCTCCTACCAGCAGGAGGTTGACCTAATCAGCCTGTTCAAGGACGTGTGCAGCGATTACGTGCAAATGTGCACCGTGCCCCAACAGTTGCCCAACCTGATCGATAGGGCAATCCGCACCGCGCTCAGCCAGAGCGCCCCAACCTGTCTGATCTTTCCGTCCGACGTGCTCGAACTCGACTACGAGCCGCCCGGACATGCCTTCAAGCAGGTGCCGTCCAGTCTTGGGCTGAGCCCCGCTCGGGTGGCCGCCGACGATGAGGCGGTACTTCAGGCTGCGGCGATCCTCAACGCCGGGCAGAGAGTCGCGATGCTGGTCGGCCAAGGTGCGCGCGGCTGCGCCGACGAGCTGACCGAAGTCGCCGACCTGCTCGGGGCCGGGGTAGCCAAAGCGCTGCTCGGTAAGGACGTACTGCCTGATGACTTACCGTGGGTGACCGGTTCGATCGGCCTGTTGGGTACCACGGCAAGTTGGCACCTGATGATGGACTGCGACACGTTGCTCACCGTCGGATCCAATTTCCCCTATACGCAATTCCTGCCCAAGCTCGACCAGGCGCGCGGTGTGCAGATCGACCGTTCGGGGCAGTGGATCGGCATGCGCTATCCGTACGAATTGAACATCGTCGGCGACGCCAAGGCGACACTGCAGGCGCTGATTCCGTTGTTACAACGCAAGACTGACCGCTCCTGGCGCGAGAAAGTCGAACACCACGTAGAGAAGTGGTGGAACACCGTCGAACGCCGGGCGATGACCACGGCCGACCCGATCAACCCGATGCGGATCTTCTACGAGCTGTCCCAGCGGCTGCCGTCCAACGCGATCGTCGCCGCGGACTCGGGTTCGTCGGCCAATTGGTATGCCCGCCAACTCAAGTTCACCTCGGGTGTGCGGGGATCGTTGTCGGGCACGTTAGCGACGATGGGTCCGGGGGTTCCGTACGTGATCGGCGCCAAATGGGCTCATCCCGACCGGCCGGGCATCGCCTTCGTCGGTGACGGTGCAATGCAGATGAACGGGCTCGCCGAACTGATCACCATCACCAGATACTGGCGGCAGTGGGCCGACCCCCGGTTGATCGTCGCGGTGCTGCACAACAACGATCTCAATCAGGTCACCTGGGAGATGCGCGCGATGGAGAACTCTCCGAAGTTCGCCGCCTCACAGTCGCTACCTGACGTCGACTACGCCGGGTTCGCGCGCAGCCTAGGTTTGCGCGGCGAAAACATCGACGACGCTCTCGAACTGGGGGCCGCGTGGGAGCGCGCATTGGCGGCCGACCGGCCAACCGTGCTTGATGTGGTGTGCGATCCGGATGTTCCGCCGATCCCCCCACATGCGACATTCGAACAGGCGAAGTCCTTGGTCATGGCAGTGCTCGGCGGCGATGACGACGCGGGCGGGTTCATCAAACAGGGACTCAAACAGAAAGTGCAGCAGTACCTTCCGGGCGAGAAGGACGCGTGATGCACCTCCTCGGGGAAGCGCTGTATGACATCAGGACCGGCCGTTTCGAGCGTACGCTGGCGGCGCTGACCGCTGTCGGCGCCGGCATCACTGCCGGTGAAATCTATTTCTCGCACGATGGCGCCAGCTTCGGCAACAAGATGATGTATTGGCCGATCGTCGTGCTGCCCACCGCGATCCCCGCGGGCGTGGCCGGGTTCTTCTCCCAGCGCGCGGCGCGCACGGTGCTGCCACTGACCAGCGCAGCGATCGTGATCAACGGACTGCAGGGCACCTACTTACATTGGCGTGGTATTCGGCAGCGGCCCGGCGGACTGACGAAATACAACATGGAGTCAGGTCCGCCAGCATTCGCGCCACTGTTGGCATCGTTGGTCGGCGGTATGGGCTTGCTCGCAGCAGTGCTGCGCCGAGAGAGCTTGTCGCTGCATCGAGACGGGGCTGACCACTGATGCCGTTTCGCCCACCGCCAGAGCACGCGGTAACTCCGCAGAGGCAAGGCCGGTTCCCGGGGTTTGATGTCCTGGATCAAGCCCACGTGTGGGATGCCGCGACTTCCGGAGTGGTGCTGGCACGGCTGACATTGCCAAATGCTCTGTCATTCTTCACCACTGACGAAGCGGGCATCGCTCAACCGATGCTTGACCTGCTACTGGGCCAAGACGGCGAACCGAGGGTGCCGGTACTTGCATTGATCGACCAACGACTCTCAGTGGGCGAAACCGACGGCTGGCACTATGACGATCTACCCGAGGACGGCCAGGCCTGGCGCGTCACCCTCGCACACCTCAACGAGGACGCGCAGGCCCACAGCGGCACCAGTTACACCGAATTGTCGCGCCGCAGCCAGGGTCTTCTGCTGCAAGACGTGCAGGACCTCGCTGCCGCCGGCGATCCATGGCACCGGTTGCCCGCCAAGCACGTCTGGAGCCTGTGGATGCGCTACGCCACCACCGCGTTCTACTCACATCCGTGGGCATGGAACGAGATCGGCTTCGGCGGCCCCGCCTATCCGCGCGGCTACCTCAATCCAGGCGTGAACGCGCGTGAAACGTGGGAAGTGGCAGACCATCTCAATAACGACCCGATCCCGTTCGCCGCGCGCATCGAACAAGCCCGCAGGGCGCACGACGACATCGCAGGAAGGTCGGCGAGTGGCTGACGGCCATGGGGTACGCGCGCGTAACGAATCCGCCTGGCTCATTCCCAACGATGGGTCACGGGTGAATCATCGGTTGCGCCACGACATGCGTCGCTATGACGACAGCGACGAGGTCGACGTGGTCATCGTCGGCGCCGGTGCCGGCGGTGCGACCCTGGCTCAGCGGCTGGCGCGGGCGGGCTGGCACGCCGTCGTGCTCGACGCCGGCCCGTTCTGGGATCCCGATACAGACTGGGTCAGCGACGAGCGTGCCTCGCATGTGCTGTATTGGACCGATCCCAGACAGATTGGCGGCGCCGACCCGGTTCCTTTGGGGTCCAACAACTCCGGGCGGGGCGTCGGTGGATCGATGGTGCATTACGCAGGGTACGTGCCGCGTTTTCACCCCTCGGACTTCCACACGCTCAGCGCCGAGGGCGTAGGCGCGGACTGGCCTATCAGCTATGAGCAGCTGCGGCCCTACTACGAGCAGATCGAGGCCGAGCTGCCCGTGGCCGGACAGCACTGGCCATGGGGCGACCCCCACGATTACCCGCACAGCCCTCACCCCGTCGGCGGCAACGGCATGGTCGCTCTGCGGGGCGCGGAGCGGCTCGGCATCCAGATGCGAGTCGGCCCGGTGGCAATTCCGAACGGCCGGTTCGGTAACCGGCCGCATTGCATCTATCGTGGGTTCTGTATCCAAGGCTGCAAAGTCAACGCCAAGGCCAGTCCGTTGATCACCCACATTCCCGACGCGCTGGCCCACGGCGCCGAAATCCGGCCCGACTGCCATGTCGCGCGCGTGCTCGTCGACGATCGCACCGGGCGCGCGACCGGCGTGGAGTACCTGCACGCCGGTGTCCTTCGGCGGCAACGCGCCGCCGCCGTCGTCGTCGCCGGCTACTCGATCGAGACACCGCGGCTCCTGCTGCTGTCCGCCACCCCCCGGTATCCCCAGGGGTTGGGCAACGACCACGATCACCTGGGTCGCCATCTCATGGTTCAGGGCGCTCCTCAAGTGGCGGGCCGGTTCAGCGACGAGATCCGCATGTACAAAGCGCCACCACCCGAGGTTTGCTCCGAGCAGTTCTACGAGACGGACCCGACCAAGACCTACCAACGTGGCTGGTCCATCCAGACCGTCAGTCCGATGCCGATCACCTGGGCCGAACATGTTGGAGCGCAAGGCCATTGGGGATGCACGCTGCGTGAGTACATGCGCGACTACGTGCATTGGGCGACCTTGGGTGCATTGTGCGAATTACTGCCGCAGCCTGACAATCGTGTGACGCTGGCCGACGAGAAAGATCGCCACGGGCTTGCCGTCGCGCATTTCGCCTACTCTCAATGCGACAACGACAAGAAGCTGATCAGGGCTGCCGGCGCAGTCATGGGCGACATTTTGCGCGCGGCCGGCGCCGAGGAAGTCATCACGATCGAGCGTTACGCCCATCTTGTCGGCGGGGCACGGATGGCGGCACGCGCAGAAGAAGGCGTCATCGACGCTGAGCACCGAGTGTATGGCGTCGACCGGCTCTATGTCGTCGACGGCAGCACGATGCCGACACAGGGCGCGGCCAACCCGGCGTTGACCATCATGGCGCTGGCCGCGCGCGCTGCTGATCTGATGGCCGACCACGCTGCATGCCGTGCGTCGAGTGAGAAGCGCTGTGCACGTGAATAACTCAACGATCGAGCATGTCGACGTCGAGGTCTACCGCGTCGGCACGCCGCAGGCCGAGGCCGACGGCACTTTGTGTTGGGATGCGACCACTGCAGTCGTGGTGCGGGTGCACGCGGGCGACACCACCGGTCTGGGGTGGACGTATAGCTCGTCCTCGGCCGCCGCAGTCATCCGCGAGGAGCTGGCCGCCGTGATCTGCGGCCGCGATCCGTTCGATATCCGAGGGGCGTGGCAGGTGATGCACCGCCACTGCCGCAACTTCGGCACGCGGGGCCTGGTCATGCAAGCGCTCAGCGCGGTCGACATCGCGCTATGGGATCTCAAGGCGCGGCTCTGTGACCTGCCGCTCACCGTGATGTTGGGCCAGGCGCGGTCGGCGGTGCCGATCTACGGTTCCGGCGGCTTCACGACCCTCGATGAGATCGGGCTCGGCGAACAGATATCGGAGTGGCGCGCCGCCGGATGCCGGTCGATGAAAATCAAGATCGGTCAAGATTGGGGAACCGCCGTTGCCCGCGACCTGTCTCGGGTCGAGCAGGTGCGGGAGCTTGCTGGTGCAGAGGTGGACCTGATGGTCGACGCGAACGGCGGCTACACGCTCGGCCAGGCCCGCCGTGTCGGCGCCGCTCTTGACGATCTGGGGGTGGTGTGGTTCGAGGAACCGGTCAGTAGCGACGACATTGCGGGTCTGGGCGTCCTGCGTAACGCGCTGCGCTGCGATGTCGCGGCCGGCGAATACGTCAGCGACCTCTACGGTGCGCGGCAACTGGCCCCCGCACTGGACTGCCTGCAACTCGACGCGACCCGCTGTGGTGGCTACACCGGCTGGCTGGGCTGCGCCGCCGTCGCAGCGTCCCGCAATCTGCAGGTTTCGGCGCATTGCGCGCCGGCATTGCACGCCCCTGTAGCCGCCTGCGTTACCAATCTGCGCCACGTTGAGTACTTCATCGACCACACCCGACTGGAACCAGTGCTCTTCAACGGCGTGCCCGCGGCAACTGGCGGCACACTCACCCCCTGCACCACCGAGCCCGGCCATGGCATGTCGCTGGCGCCCACCGCCAAGCGATACCGCCGATCACTGCAGGAGTTCACTCCGTCCATCGACCAAAAGAAACGTCATGAACAGCAACGCAATTGACCACGCGGTTTGCGGCAGCTCCACGTTTGGTTCTCGCAACCCATCGAAGAGCCCTCCGCCGGCTCGGCCACGAATACGCAGAATCGAACTGGCGCGCGCCGGTTGGGCGGCGGCGCTGCTGTTCGCGCCGCGACAGGTCATCGGGAACATCCATGACGCCAAGGTCGATGCGAAGAGTGTGCTGATCGCCCGGGCGCTCGGCGCCCGTCATCTCGCTCAGGCCGTGTCGTCTGGACTGCGGCCGAGCCCTGAGGTGCTCGCGTTGGGGGTGTGGGTTGACGCCGTCCATGCGCTGACTGCGATTGCGCTGGCGGGCGGCGATCACTCCCGCGTCCGTACGGGGTTAGCTGATGCGGCGGTCGCAACCACCTGGGCGGGCACCGGATATCGCGACCTTGTCGCCGCTACGGCAACCCCTCCTACGCAACGGCGTCGGCGAGATCACCTGGCGCGCATCATGCTCAGCATGATCCCAGGTGGAGACCCGCTGATGCGGCGGGCCAGCGCCGCCCGACCAGGTTCAGTTGGCGAAGGTCGACGCCATGGCCGCTCTGCGCTCGCGCGGCTCAGGCGCCGTCTTCGGTAAGCGCAAATGCGGCTTCGAAGCACAGCGCATGCACGAAGGCCTGCGGGAGATTGCCCCGCAGCTGTCGTTGCTTGACGTCGTATTCCTCGGTGAACAGTCCTGGCGGGCCGCACGAGGCGCGGCTGCGTTCAAACCATCGCACCGCGGCGCGGCGGTGTCCGTGCTGCTGCTCGGCGAGCGCCATCGCAAATCCGCACAGCAGGAAGGCGCCTTCGGTGTCACCGAGCCGAATTCCGTTGTGGCGGAATCGATATAGGTAGCCCTGTGAACTGAGTTGCTTGCGCACTGCGGCCAGTGTGGCCTGGCTGCGCGGGTCATCGGCCGGGACAGCGCCGCGAAGCGCGGGCAACAATAGCGCCGCGTCCACCCGTGGGTCACCCGGGGCACGTTGCCATCGGCCACTCGGGTGCAGGCAGTCGGTGTCGGCATCTGCGACGATCGCATCGGCGAATGCTGACCACTCGCCCGCCTGCTTGCGCGGGGCGATCTTGGCTATCGCGCGTAGCCCGGCGGCACAGCTCAACCGCGAATGCGCCCAGCGCGCGTTGTCGAGTTCCCAGATCCCTGCATCAGGTTGCCGCCACCGGTGCCTGATCGCGCTCACCGCAGCTTCGACTGCCGACCACAGTGTGCGGTCGAGGCGGTCGAGGCGGCCCGCTGTCGCCAACAATGACAAAGCTTCGCCGAACGCGTCGAGCTGGAACTGACGGTTGACCCAGTTACCGGTCTTGACCACGCCGCCACCCGGATATCCGGGCAAGGACAGTCGGTGTTCGTCGGGCACCAGGCCGCCGACCACCGTGTAGGCCGGTTTGAGCTCAGGGCCATCGGCAATGAGCCGTTCAGCGACAAAGCGCACTGAGCCGTCGAGCAGCTCGCCGGGCCCGGCAGCGGCAACGCCCAGACCGGCGTAGCACTGGTCGCGGACCCAGGCGTAGCGGTAGTCGTAATTACGCCCATGTTCGGCGCGTTCGGGAAGCGACATCGTCGCCGCTGCCACCATTCCGCCGCGCGCGCTGGTCAATCCCCGCAGCACCGCGTAGGCGTGGCACGTATCCCGGTCGGCCAGTGAGCCGGTGAAGACGGGCACCGCGGCGTGCCAGGCATCTTCGGTGGTGCGCCAGTATCGCTGGGGCTCAACAGGAGCTGCCTGAATCGGGCAGTCGGCGATCTCGAGCACGAGATCATGAGTACGGCCGGCGGGCACGATGATCTGCGCTTCAGCCGAACCATCAGGGAGAATCACGATGTCGGCGCCGGCATTCCAGCGGATCCGGAACCGTCCCGACGATGCGGCCAGCCCGCCCGCGAAGCGCTCATCAACGGTCATGGGCAGGGAGCCGAAATCCGCACGAACGTCGAGCCGAGCGCGGACGACGGCGTCGCCGTCAACGGCAATGATGCGGCGCAACACGACCGCGTTGTGCGGGTCGCCGGGAAACGCCAACGCTTCCCTGCATTCAATGATGCCGACGGTGCTGACCCAGCGCGACCGCCAGATCAGTGACCGCGGCTCGTAGTACCCGCCCCACACAAAACGGTTTCCGGCGGGCGTCACCGAATACCCTCCGGCGCCGCCGATGAGCGAGGAGAAGACGGCCTCCGAATCCCAGCGGGGAACACATAACCAGGCGTAATCGCCGCGAGGACCCACTACGACGCCTCGTTCACCGTCGGCCAATAATGCATAGTCGCGCAACACCTCTGGCGAACACAGGGCGGATGTTGCGTCGTCGCCGCGCCCCTGCGCGCCGGCACCCGATGGATCGCGACCGGGTCCGTCATCACTCACCGGCGTCAGATCATTCATGAGAACCTCCCCAACCGCTGCCCCCGGTTCCCGGTACCGGCACGCGCTCTAGCAGCGCGACGCTGCGATCGTCGACTTGATCTGGATCGTTCAATCAGCCTTGCCATATGCGGTACACGGCGGCGCTCAGCGCTGCGACACCAGCTGCGGCTACCGCAGCAGCGGTCATACCAGCGTGTTGCGACACCCACAGCTGTGGCGACACATCATGTGAGCGCGGGTCGAATATCCCGTGCGCTCCGTGGTCGGCGCCCGCCGCGTCATCGCGAGGTTCCCACAAGTTGTTCGGCCTGTCGGGCTCGACCGGTTCATCGGTCTGCTGGGATGCATAGCCGTTCCTCGCCAGGTAGCGATCCAAGAGTGCGGGAACACACCGTTGGCCCAATATTGTTGCGGCAGTGCTCATCCCGACCCAATATTGTTTGCGGCGAGGATGCTGTGCAGCGTAAAGAACCGCCCGGGCCGCTACCTCGGGTTGATAGATCGGCGGTACCGGCTGTGGGTGACGTGGCAGCCGCGACAGCACCCAGCTGAACTGGGGAGTGTTGACCGCAGGCATCTGCACAACGGTGATGTGGATGTTGCTCTGATCATGCATCAGTTCCGTGCGTATCGATTGTGGTTCCCCCGAGATCGTGGAGGGTTCCTTATGCCGCTTCCGGCGTGATGTTGGATTCCCTGATCTCGTAGTTGA
>NZ_JBJIAK010000093.1:0-8462 GCF_045310915.1 Mycobacterium sp. SMC-17
TCAGATCATCCTCGGGAAGGTGCGCCCTTTCCTACGCCGCCTCGCCGAGGCTCATCCACAGGTTCTGATCATTGCTCGCCAGCGGATTGGCCGAACACCGTCACGCGCTGGGGATCGCCGCCGAACGCCGAGATGTTGTCGCGAACCCATTGCAGAGCGCAGATCTGGTCACGCAGGCCGAGGTTCTGCGTCGCCGGGTCATGGATGTTCAGGTAGCCGAAGATGCCGAGGCGGTAGGTGACCGTCACCACTACGACTTGTCCCTCGGCCGCCAGCGTCTGAGCGTCGTACTTCGGGGATTCGCCACCACCCGATACGTAGGCCCCGCCGTGAAACCACACCATCACCGGCAGACTTTCGGCATCCGCCGGAGCGGTGACGGTGAGCACTTGGCACTGCTCACTCTTGGTTAGGTCGTCGACGAAGGCGCCCGTGACGGACTGCAGACGGGATGGCAGTTGAGGGCACGCAGGGCCACGCTCGGTGGCATCGATCACTTCTCGTCCGAACGTGACGGGTTCCGGGGCGGCGAACCGGTCGGCGCGGGCATAGGGAATGCCGCGGGCGACCACCACGCCGTCGTTTTCGATCGCCTGCAGGGTGGTGCCGCCGATGTCGATGCGCGTGGCCGCCATCGGCTCACAATATGAAGGACCCCCGATCCGCGCGGATCGGGGGTCCTTGGTCGGGCGGTCAGAAGGCCTGGTCGACGAAACCGTTGCTGGTGTTGGTGTTGTCGTGGTTGTCGACGCTGTAGTGGGGACCGATCGGGGTTCCGGTGGTGGCCTGCGCGGGGACGGCCAGACCCAGGACGGCGGCGGTCATGCTGGATGCGATCAGAGTGGCAAAGCCGAACTTCTTCATTTTGAACCCCTTTTTCGGTTGTTGTGGTGCTCTGATGGTTGAAACCGGTTGTGCGGCAGTACCATTCCGATCGGCAGGATTTGATGCACGGTTGGCAGAATTAAGTCTTTTGTGACGGACGCGGTAGCCGTACAGGGAATATCTGCGATTTGCCTGCACCGTCCTCACCGCCGGCGCGATGCTTGGGTCAGAGGAGGGCATCATGACCGAGACGACGCCATCGCTGTACCGCCGGCTGGGTGGCTATGACGTGATCGCGGCCATCATCGACGACATGTTCGCCTTGTTGCGAGCGGACCCGGCCTTCGCTCGTTTCGGGTCGGGCCGCAGCACCGATTCGCACATGCGGGCGCGGCAGCTGCTCGTCGATCAGATGGGTGAGCTGACCGGCGGGCCGTGTTACTACATCGGGCGTGACATGTTGACCTCCCATGCGGGACTGGCGATCTCCGCCGCGGAATGGGAAGCCAACATGAAGCACGCTGACGCCGCACTGCTCAAGAACGGTGTGCCGGACGCCGAAAGAGCGGAGTTCCTGGCGCTTTTCGAGCGCTACCGCGACGACATCGTCGAATAGCGGTCCCGGTCGACCCGGGTCTCCGCTAGTTTCGCCCTGTGGATGCGCAAGCGGTGCGGTGCTGGGTGCAGGAGCGGCATGCCCAGCTTCATATGCGCAAGTGGATGCTGGAGTTCGACGACGCCGACCCCGAACGCGAGTTCCGGGCACACGACGACGCGAACGGCCTGCGGGCGGCGACCTTCGCACAGGTGGTCGGCGTCCTGTTCACCGTCGTGTACGCGGGCGTGGATTTCCTTGTCCTGCACGGTTTCGTCCCCGGCGCACTGATCGTCCGCGTGGTCACCATCGCCATCTTCCTGCTCGGGATCGTGGCGATCCGCCGGATTCGAACGCTTCAGGACCATCTGCAGGTCGCCGCTGTCGTGCAGCTGACGATCGTCCAGGTGCTGCTCGTCCCGGTGCTTGCCGGCATCGGCGATTTCCCGACCCAGTACCTGATGACCTCGGCCACCGTCACGCTGCTGGGCGCCGTCGGTCTGTTGCGGCTGCGGATGCACGCCGCCCTGGCCAACACGGTGGTGTTCGTCGTGGTGTGCCTGGAACTGCCGAATGCCCGGGGGAACCTGAACGAGCTCGGCACGATGGCACCGCAGATCGCGGGACTGGCCGCGATAAGCGTGCTGATCGCCTATGCGCTGGAGCGGCTGCGGCGCATCGACTTCCTGCGGCAGCGTGAAATCGAACGAGAGCGGGCCCGGACCGAGGAGATTCTCTACAACGTGCTGCCGGCACCGATCGCGGACCGGCTGCGCGACGGCGCGCTGACCATCGCCGACTCGGCCCCGAGCGTCAGCGTGTTGTTCTCGGACATCGTGGGCTTCACCCCTCTGTCCGAGACGCTGACACCGGAGGAGCTGGTGCAGTTGCTGGACACGATGTTCCGTGCCTTCGACGAGCTCTGCGACCGGCGTGGCATCGAGAAGATCAAGACGGTCGGTGACGCCTACATGGCGGTGGCCGGCCTGCCCAATCCCGACGCGGACCACGCTGCCTCGATGGCCGAACTGGCCCTCGACATGCAGCGCACAGTCACCGGCCTGTCATCGAGTTGGCCGAGTCCGATCTCGATGCGGATCGGCATCTCGTCGGGTCCGGTGGTCGCGGGCGTGATCGGGCAGCGCAAGTTCATCTACGACCTGTGGGGCGACACCGTGAACACCGCGAGCCGCATGGAATCCAGTGGCCGCCCGCACCGTATCCAGGTGTCCGCGTCCACGCACGCGCTGCTGGCGCACCGCTACGCATTCAGCGACCCGCAGGTGGTCGAGGTCAAGGGCAAGGGACGCATGACGACGTACTTCTTGGAGGGCGCTCGGTGATGAGTGAACCGCTGCTGCGGCGCGACCGCGATGACCGCGGCGTCGTGACGCTGACGCTGAACCGGCCGCAGGCCTTCAACGCCCTGTCCGAGGCGATGCTCACGGAACTGGGGGAGGCGTTCGCCGCGATCACGGACGATGCGACGGTGCGGGCCGTCGTCCTCGGGGCATCCAGCCGGGCTTTCTGCGCCGGCCACGACCTCAAGGAAATGCGCGCCGAGCCGTCACTCGAGTACTACCAGGAACTGTTCGCCCAGTGCACCGCGGTGATGATGGCGATCCAGCGGTTGCCGGTCCCGGTGATCGCGCGGGTTCAGGGCCTGGCTACGGCGGCCGGCTGTCAGCTCGTCGCGATGTGCGATCTCGCGGTGGCGAGCCATGATGCCCGCTTCGCCGTCAGTGGCATCAACGTCGGATTGTTCTGTGCCACACCGGGAGTCGCGTTGTCGCGCAACGTCCCGCGCAAAGCCGCCTTCGAGATGCTGGTGACCGGGGAGTTCATCGCGGCCGACGAAGCCAAAGCCCTCGGACTGGTCAACCGGGTGGCGGCGCCGGAAGCGCTCGACGACGAAGTGGAAGCGATCGTCGCGAGCATCGTCGCCAAGCCTGCCGTCGCCGTCGCGATGGGCAAGTCGTTGTTCTACCGCCAGCTCGAAGTCGGGATCGAAGCCGCCTACGCGGACGCCGGCGCGACGATGGCCTGCAACATGATGGACCCGAGCGCGCTCGAGGGCGTACTGGCGTTCATCGAGAAGCGCCCGCCCCACTGATGTGGCGGCGTGCGCCAAGAATCCGCCAAGGCCCGCGCACCACGCTGTGGCCATGAAGACCATTCTGATCGCGGCGCTCTCGGTCGCGGCCACCGCAGCATTGCCACTCGCCGCCGTGGCGAACGCCTGTGGCGGTGGCGGCCCGGTGCCGGCCAACCATGAATTCGTGACCCCGTCGGGGAACATCGTTTGTGACATCTACTCCGACGGCACTGGCGTGAATTGCGAAGTGCGGGAACATGCCTGGGTGCAGCCGGCATCCACGATGGGTCCCTACGGCCGGGCCTGTAATTTCAACTTTGGCGGTCTGCAGTTCTACGTCAGCAAGGGCAATCCCGGAAAGCTCGGATGCTACGAAGGCGCGAGTAACTTCACCGCCTCGAACCTCAAGACGCTCGACTACGGCCAGACCTTCACTCAAGGTTCGATCACCTGCACCAGCGAGCTGGCAGGCGTCACCTGCACCGACACAGCCACCGGGCACTTCATCCGCGTCTCGCGTGAGAATTACGACTTGGGCTGAGTGGTTGACGGTTCGGCCGCCCGCGGCGCACTGTGATGTGAGTCATATTTCTATCCGGACGCATCGGGGCAGAGAGGCGGCCGCTCGTGACCACGAAGGACAAGTACACGGAAGTGCCCACGCCGTACTCCTGGGACGTGCCGAGCGGCGGCGACGCACGCTTCACCTGGGAATATGACGACGGCCGCGGGCGCCTGCTGAACCTGTACCAGAAGGGCAAGGACAAACAGTGGGACGCCCAGTCGCGTATCGACTGGTCGCTTGATGTCGATCCGATGAACCCGATCGGCCTGCCCGACGAGTTCCACCCGCTGTTCGGCAGCCCGATGTGGGAAGCGGCCGACGAGAAGCGCCGCGCCGAGATGAAGCGCCATTCTCAAGCCTGGCAGTTCTCGCAGTTCCTGCACGGCGAGCAGGGGGCGATGGTGTGCGCGGCGAAGATCGTCGAGGTCGTCCCCGATCTCGATGCGAAGTTCTACGCGGCCACACAGACCATGGACGAGGCCAGGCACGTCGAGACGTTCTCGCGGTTCCTGCAGGAGAAGGTCGGCCTCGTCTACCCGATGAACAAGAACCTGAACCTCCTGCTGGAGGACACCCTGCGGGATTCGCGCTGGGACATGCCCTACCTCGGTATGCAGGTGCTCATCGAAGGACTCGCGCTCGCCGCGTTCGGGGTGCAGCGCGACTTGGCGGCGCCCGGGTCGTTGGCCAAGCAGGTGCTGGCCTATGTGATGCAGGACGAGGCCCGGCATGTGGCGTTCGGCCGAATCTCGTTGAAGGACTACTACTCCGGGATCACCGAAGCGGAGCGGAGCGAACGCGAAGAGTTCGTCGTCGACGCCTGCTATCTGATGCGGGACCGGTTCCGCGGCGAAGAGGTCTTCGAGACCCTCGGGCTCGACGTCAAGGCATGTGCCGAGTGGGTCGATACCTCGGCGCCCATGATGAAGCAGTTCCGCGCGCATCTGTTCAGCCGAATCGTGCCCATTGTCAAGGACATTGGGCTGTGGGGCCCCAAGGTGAAACAGGCCTTCGCCGACATGGGCGTGCTGGACATGGCCGGCTTCGACATCGAGTCGATGATGAAGGCCGACGAGGATCAGGCCGAGGCGCTCGACAAGGCACACGCCGAAATGGCTGTCCGGGCAGCTGAAGTGGATCAGGTCATTCAGGCGGCGAGCTAGAAACTTCCGAAGGCCACCGGTAGGGTGCTGGGTCCGGTCACGCCCAGCATCGACGGCCACGGGGACGGACCGGTGCGACGGAGGTTCGGCATCCGCTGGGCCATGACCGTCAATGCCTCCGTCAACTCCAACCGGGCAAGGTGAGAGCCCAGGCAGTAATGTGCACCGTTGCCGAAAGCGAGTGTCGCCGTCGAGTTTTCGCGGGTGATGTCGAAACGTTCCGGTTCGGGGAACGCCGCTGGATCACGGTTGGCGGCTGCGGTGTTGACGAATACCAGGGTGCCCGCCGAAATGGGTACTCCGGCGAGTTCGACGTCCTCGGCCGCAAGTCGGGACAGACTGAATCCGATTGGGCGGTAACGCATTACCTCGTCGACCGCCTGTGCGGCGAACTCGGGGTGTGTGCGAAGGAGCGCCCACTGGTCGGGATGGTCGCAGAAAGCGTCGATCGCCGCGCCGAGTTGGTTGCGTGTGGTGTCCGTTCCCGCCCCAAGCAGGGCGACAGCGAGCGCCAGCAACTCGTCGTGATCCAGTGCTGCTCCGTCGTCTTCGGCGCGGATGAGGTCGGAGATCACATCATCGGTCAGCTCATGACGGCGACGGGCGACCATGAGCTCCAGATAAGCGTCGAGCTGTTGCCACGCCTGCAGGACGCACGGCCCGTCGGTCGCCAGATTGAATTCGAAAATCTTGCCGATGTCGGCAATCCAGTCGGAGAACAGCCCCCAGTCCTGTCGGGGCGCCCCCAACAGCGCACAGATGATCGGTACCGGGAATGGCCGCGCGATGTCTGACACGACGTCGCAGTGGCCGGCAGTCACGTGCGGGTCGACGACGTCGGTGATGATGTCGCGGACGAGGCCTTGCAACCGCGCGATGGCGCGGGGTGTGAACGCCTTGGCGACCAGCCGGCGTTGCCGGTAATGACGTTCGCCGTCGATGGAGAGGATCAACGAGGAGATCCGTTGCCACAGTGGACCTTCGGTGATGCCCTGGGATTCCGCGGCGGCACGGTGTGCCACGGTGAAGCGTGGGTCGCGTAGTACGGCGCGAGCCAGGTCGTAGCTGAGTATCTCGGGCCCCAACGGGCCGATCGCCACCGGTCCGTGTCGACGTGCGGCGGCGATGGCGCGATGTGCGTCGTCCGGGTTGTGGCACTGCAGGTAGTTCAGCGTGGGCAGGCAGGTATCGATGGTCATGACATCGAGCATCAGCCGCGGACCGGCGCCAACCATCGGGGTATCCGCGCATCTTCTCCGGCGTGGGGGTCGTATACGACCCCCAGGCGCTGCGTTCTACGCCGTTCTGTCGATGTTCCGGCCCTTCCGAGGTCGCAGGCTGATTAGCATGATCGACACAGACGCGGCGCTGTTGAACTGCGGAGACCTGGCTATGGGCGAGCTGATACCGACCGGCACGGTCACGCTGCTGCTTGCCGACGTCGAGGGTTCGACCAGGCTGTGGGAGACGCGGCCAGACGACATGACGGCCGCCTTCGCAAACTTGGACCGCACGCTCGCGCAGCTGGTAGAACCCCACCACGGTGTCCGGCCGCTTGAGCAGGGGGAGGGCGATAGCTTCGTCATCGCTTTCGGTCGGGCCAGTGACGCCGTTGCGTGCGCGCTGGATCTGCAACGGGCGGCGCTCGACCCGATCCGGCTGCGCATCGGTATCCATACCGGCGAGGTGCAGTTGCGCGACGAGTCCAATTACATCGGGCCGACCATCAACCGCACCGCGCGGCTGCGGGACCTGGCCCACGGTGGACAGTCCATCTTGTCCAGTACCACAGCGGATCTGGTCACCGACCACCTGCCGGGTGCGGTGTGGCTGACCGATCTGGGCCGACACTCGGTACGAGACCTGCCTCGTCCCGAACATGTGATGCAGCTCTGTCATCCGGACCTCATCAACGATTTCCCGCCCCTTCGCACGGCCAAACCCGCTCGGGCGCACAACCTTCCGGCGCAGTTGACGTCGTTCATCGGTCGCAGTGCGCAGCTGGCCCAACTGCAGGAGAGCCTCACGGAACATCGGCTGGTGACGCTCACCGGGGCAGGTGGTGCGGGGAAAACTCGTATGGCAGTAGAGATTTCGTCTCAGCTTACCGAGAAGTTCCCGGACGGGGTCTGGTACGTCGACCTCGCTCCCATCACCGACCCGGCGGTGGTCGCGGTCGCCGCCGCGCACTCCATGGGGCTACCTGACCAGCCCGGGCGCTCGATCGTCGACATCATGGTCCGATTCGTTGCGGACCGAGGTGTGTTGCTGCTGCTCGACAATTGCGAGCACCTGCTGGACAGCTGTGGCGAGTTGGCCATGACACTGCTTGCGCGCTGTCCGCAGCTGACGATTCTGGCGACCAGCCGCGAGCCCATCGGTCTCGCCGGCGAAGTGATTTGGCGGGTGCCGTCCCTTGGATTGGCGGATGAGGCCGTCGAGCTCTTTCTCGACCGTGCCCAGCAAGCCCGTCCAGGATTACGGTTGACCGGCGACGATGCCGAACGGGTGCACGACATCTGCCGCCGGCTCGACGGTATGCCGCTGGCGATCGAGCTTGCCGCGGCTCGGGTGCGGGCACTGTCTCTGGGCCAGATCGTCGAGGGTCTGCAAGACCGCTTCCGAGTGCTGACCGGCGGTGCTCGCACCGCGGTGCGCCGGCAGCAGACCCTGCGCGCATCGGTGGAGTGGTCGTTCGGACTGCTCACCGAGCCCGAACGGATGTTGTTCCGCCGGCTCGGAGTATTCATGGGCGGGTTCGACCTGGAGGCCGCGCAGGCGGTATGCGCGACCAGCTCGGTTGAGCAGTACCAGGTGCTGGACCAGCTCGGCCTGTTGGTGGACAAGTCGCTGGTTGTCGCCGACGACGGTGCCGGGGTCATGCGGTACCGAATGCTGGAGACCATGAGGCAGTACGCGTTGGAAAAACTCGGGGAGTCCGGTGAGTCCGTGACGGTTCGAGAGCGACACCGTGACTACTACGCCGGAAAGGCGACAAGCACTGCACCACATCTGGTGTCCGACTGGGCCAATGGCGAATTCGACAACCTCAGGGCGGCCCTGGCATGGAGCCTCGAATGCGCCGATATCGAGACCGCCTTACGGCTGGCGTCTGCGCTACAACCGTTTTGGGTGGCACAGGCGCGATAGCGTCCCGGGGAGTGGTGGACTTCGGATCTGGCGTGGTTCACGCGTTGTGATCAACGAGTCATGGTGAAC
>NZ_JBJIAK010000094.1:0-8271 GCF_045310915.1 Mycobacterium sp. SMC-17
GGAGCGCCAGGGCCTGTTGCGGCGGGTGCACGGTGGCGCGGTACGCGTCGACTACCTCCCCTACGAACCTGCCGTCGAGACCCGGACCGAGTTCCTCGCCGAGAAGGCCCGCATCGCCAAGGCCGCGCTCGCACATCTTCCGGAACGTGGATCGGTTCTGATCGACGCCGGGTCCACCACCGCGCAGCTGGTCGAGCAGTTTCCCGGCGACCGCGAACTCACCGTGTACACCAACTCGTTGACGCAGGCACTGACCCTGCTCAACCGGCCACTGCTGACGGTCTACACATTGGGCGGCCGGGTCCGGTCGAAGACCTTTGCCGAGGTGGACGATTGGGCGGCCCGCGCGCTCGCCGAGATCAACGTCGACGTCGCCTTCCTGGGCGCCAACGGCATCAGCATCGACCGCGGGCTCACCACCCCCGCCCCGTCTGAAGCCGCCGTGAAACGACGCATGCTCGCGTGCGCACACCGCCGCATCCTGCTCGCCGACCACAGCAAGTTCGGGGCCGTCAGCGGCGCCCAGTACGGCCGGCTGGAAGACATCCAGCTGCTGATCACCGACACCGGCGTCGACAGCCGGCAACTCTCCGAGCTTTCCGCCGCCGGCGTGACCGTGGAGCAGGCGTGATATCTGCCGCCAACGCAACAACTTTCGCCAATCCATGAGTTCACCAGCCGTCGCCCGCTGCCCAGAAGGAGAATGCACATGGCCGATCCGAAAATCCTCGGTCTGGTCCTGGCCGGAGGCGAAGGCAAACGGCTGTCCCCACTGACACTCGACCGAGCCAAGCCCGCGGTGCCGTTCGCCGGACTGTACCGACTCGTCGACTTCGCGCTCTCGAATCTGGTCAACGCCGGCGTACTGCGGATCGCCGTCCTCACGCAGTACAAGAGCCACAGCCTCGATCGCCACATCACCACGACGTGGCGAATGAGCAGCCTGCTCGGCAACTACGTGACTCCCGTACCCGCCCAACAGCGTCTGGGCCCGCAGTGGTACACGGGTTCGGCCAACGCCATCCACCAGTCACTGAACCTCATTCACGACGAAAAGCCCGATCTCGTTGCGGTTTTCGGCGCCGATCACGTGTACCGCATGGACCCGCGGCAGATGATCAAGCAGCACCTCGACGGTGGCGCCGGCGCCACCGTCGCCGGAATCCGGGTGCCGCGTGGCGAGGCGAGTGCCTTCGGCGTGATCAAAACCGCGGGCGACGGACGGCAGGTCGAGGCGTTCCTGGAGAAACCCAGCGACCCGCCGGGCCTACCCGACGCCCCCGACGAATCGTTCGTCTCGATGGGCAACTATGTCTTCTCGACCGAGGTACTCATCGATGCGCTACATGCCGACGCCGCCGACGAGTTCAGCAAGCACGACATGGGTGGCGACATCATGCCGATGATGGTCGAACAGGGCCGCGCCCAGGTCTACGACTTTCAGAGCAACCAGGTCCCGGGCACCCATGCCGAGAACAGCGGTTACTGGCGCGACGTCGGAACGTTGGACTCCTACTACGACTCCCACATGGACCTGTGCGCCGTGGTCCCGGCTTTCGACTTGTACAACAGCGCGTGGCCGATCCTGACGCACATTCCGCCCCACCCACCGGCGAAGTTCGTCCACGATGATGGCGACCGGGTCGGCCGCGCCGTCAACAGCGTCATCTCCAACGGCGTGATCATCTCCGGCGCGCTGGTCCGAGAATCGGTCCTGTCACCTGGTGTTCGCGTCGAGGAGCACGCCACGGTGGACCGCTCGGTGATCCTGGACAACACCGTGATCGGCGCACATGCCTTGGTCCGCAACGCCATTGTCGACAAGAACGTCGTGATTCCGGCCGGCGCCCAGGTCGGCGTCGACAAGGAGCATGACAGGGCACGCGGCTTCGTCATCTCCGACGGCGGGGTGACGGTCGTCGGTAAAGGCCAACGGGTCACCGCATGACCAACAACCGAGTAGGAAGCAGGAGGTAGAACATGATCGGGAAGCGAACCGCGTTGCCACTGCCCGCACCGGCGATCCGGCCGGTGGCCGACGAATGGGAATGGCAGGAGTCTGCCCGTTGCCGCTCAATGGATTCCAGCGTCTTCTTTCACCCCGACAACGAACGGGGCCGGGCGCGTAGACAACGCGAACAACGCGCCAAAGAGATTTGTCGCCAATGTCCGGTGAAGGCCCCGTGCGCCGCCTTTGCACTGCTGTCCGGCGAGCCGTACGGCATCTGGGGTGGCGTATCTGAATCCGAACGTCTTGCTGCGCTGGGTATTTCAGATCCGCGCGCGGCCGGAAACCTGAGTACGTCGAAGCGCCGGGAGGCCCGACGCGCCGGACTGGCTGCTGCGAGCGGTGAATAGGAATAGCGCCACACCGCCGGGAACACTGAACTCACTCGTGGTCGGTGACGGCACTGCGCACGCACTCCCGCAGCCACTGGTGGCGACGATCGAGTTCGAACGCAGGATGCCAGATCATCCGGTAGGGCATCGTCGCGATCTCGGCCGGCGCGGGCAGCAGGCGTAGTTCAGAGCCGGCGATCCAAGCGTCGACAAATCGACCGGGAAGTGTTGCCACCAAATCGGTTCCATGAAGCATCGGAAGCGTCGCGGTGTGATACGGCACCGTGACCACCGCCCGGCGGACCCTGCCCAGCTCCGCGATGCGGTAATCGATATCGGGCTGCACCCCATCCGCCACGTCCACGACCACGTGGCCGAACTCGAGATACTCCTCAAGGGTTATCGCGCCTCGCGCCGCCAGCGGATGCCCTTCGGATACAACGCACTTGAAGTGCTCGGTGACGAGCTGAGTGGCGTTCAGATCGTCCGGCGTGTGGCCCCCGTAGAGCCCCAGATCGACCGCGCCACGGCGGATCTGATCCTCGATCCCGTCGGGGCGCCAGCTGCGGAAACGTATTGTCGTGCCAGGTGACTGCGATCGGATCAAGCGTGCGATGGCAGGGCCGTAGGTGTGGACAGCGTAGTCACTCCCGGCGATGTGGACCGGCTGCGTTGACGCGCCGGGATCGAACTCCGCTGGCGCCAGGAGGGTTTCGAGCAGCGGTATCAGCGTGGTGAGCTGGCGGTGAATGTCCTCGGCACGGGCCGACAGCCGGAATCCGTCCGGATCGCGAACGAGCAGCGGGTCATCGAGCAGTCTGCGCAGCCGCTGCAGGGCGCGGCTCATGGCAGGTTGGCTGAGCCCGATTCGGGACGCAGCGCGCGATACCTGCCGTTCCTCGAGCAGTGCGACCAATGGTGTCAGCAGATTCAAGTCTGCCCGCTCGGTATGCGTCGTGAGCATAGCGAATATCATAGATATGCATGTGACAAATGGTCGGTGCGCGAGCAGGCTTGGAGCCATGAAGATTTCCGGCAACACCATTTTCATCCCGGGTGCCACGAGCGGCATCGGGCTCGCGTTGGCAATCGCCCTGCGGGACAAAGGAAACAACGTCATCATCGGCGGCCGCCGCGAACAGCTGCTCCGCCAGATCACCGCCGAACATCCCGGGATCGATGCGGTCCGTATCGACACCGCGGACCCCGACAGCATCCAAGCCGTGGCCACTCAGGTGCTGGCCGAGCATCCCGATGTGAACGTGGTGATCACCATGGCCGGGGTGATGAAGATCGAAGACTGGCACGCACCGGAGAGCTTCCTGGCTGCGGCAGAAACGACCATCAACACCAACGTGCTGGGCACGATCCGGCTCATCGCCGCATTCATCGAACATCTGCAGACCCAACCCGCTGCCACTGTCATCACCGTGTCGTCAGGCCTGGGATTCACTCCGCTGAAGGTGACTCCGAGCTACAACGCCTCCAAAGCTGCCATCCACCTGCTGACCGAGACGCTGCGGCTGCAATTCGCCGGTTCCTCGGTGGAATTCAAGGAACTCCAGCCGCCCGCGGTGCGGACCGACCTGGTGCCCGGGCAGCGCGACAGCGAGTGGGCCATGCCGCTCGAGCAGTTCGTGAGCGAAGTCGTCGCGATCCTCGAGAACCAGCCGGCTGCCGATGAGATTCAGGTCGAGAACGTCAAGTTCTTACGTTATGCCGAAGTGCGCGGTGAGTACGACCATGCGGTGGCCGTTCTCAACTCGGCCGACCCGCACAGCAACTGACCGGACGGCCGACTCAGGCCACGCCGACCGCTTCGGCCGGCTGGGCGGGTTCGATCACAGGCAGCGGGGTCCGGATGTAGCGCGTCCAGGTCAGCGTCAGGGCGGCGATGTAGAAGGTGACGAACACCCAGAACGCCGCGGTGGCAGAACCACTGGACAGGTAGGACTGCCGCAACGCCAGGTTGATGCCCACGCCTCCCAGCGCGCCGATGGCACCGGCGAAGCCGATGAGGGCGCCGGACATCCCGCGGGACCAGTTCTGCCGGTCGATCTTGCTGCCCACCACCGAGTGGCTGCGGGCCTCGAAGATCGACGGGATCATCTTGTACACCGAACCGTTGCCGATACCCGACAGGATGAACAGCGCGACGAAGCCGACGATGAAGCCGGTCAGGGTGGCCGCGTCGACGGCACCGCCAGTGTGGTCGTGGTAGGTCGACACCGAAATCAGCAGTGCGCCAAACACGATCATGCCGGCGAAGGCTGCCACGGTCACGCGAGCACCGCCGATGCGGTCGGCGAGCTTCCCGCCGTAGACCCGGGCCACCGAACCGAGCAGCGGACCCACGAACGCGATCTGAGCCGCGTGCAGCGCCGCCTGCGCGGCACTCTGGCCACCCGCGACGAAGTTGATCTGCAGGACCTGGCTGAAGGCGAACGAGAAGCCGATGAACGAGCCGAACGTCCCGATGTACAGGAAAGCGATGCTCCAGGTGTCCGGCTCGGTCAGGATGGCACGCATCGCCCCGGAGTCGATTCGGTGCTGTGCAAGGTTGTTCATGAACAAAGCGGCACCGATCGCGGCGACAGCCAACAGGACAAGGTAGATCGCGCACACCCAGTGGGGTGCGCGGTTACCCGCCACGGCGATCACCAGCAGGCCCACCACCTGAATGGCCGGCACACCGAGATTGCCTCCGCCGGCGTTGATTCCGAGCGCCCAGCCCTTGAGTCGCTGCGGGTAGAACGCGTTGATGTTGGTCATCGACGACGCGAAGTTGCCACCACCGAGGCCGGCGAGTGCCGCACACACGAGATACGGCCACAACGGAAGCCCCGGATGCGCCAGCAGCCACATGCTGCCCAGCGTCGGAACGAAGAGCACGAGCGCGGAGAAGACGGTCCAGTTGCGGCCACCGAAGGTCGCGGTCGCCATCGTGTACGGGATGCGCAGGCAGCCACCCACGAGAGTCGCGGTGGCGGCCAGCAGGAACTTGTCCCCGGCGGTGAAGCCGTACACGGACTGCGGCATGAACAACACCATGACCGACCACATGGTCCAGACCGAGAGCCCGATGTGCTCCGCGATCACCGACCAGATCAGGTTCCGCCGGGCGACATTCTTGTTACCGGCCTCCCAGGCAACGATGTCTTCGGGGTCCCAGTCAGTAATGGTTCGAGATCGAAACATGTTGCAAACATAGAATTTTCATGTTTCCCCGAGGCTCCGAGCGATGACCCGGCGGTGACAATTCACTCACCCGCAGGCGGGTCATCGTGTGAGGCGTCTCAAACGCCGAACGTGAAGTAGATGACCAAGATTCGGCGATTTCTCGCTCTTGACGTTCGGCACAGCAGCAGGATCTAGACCCAGCGACTGCGAGGAGGCGGCGCCTGCGGCGTCACCCAGGCCTTCGCGTACCGACTGTTGCTGGCGCGCTGCGGGTCCCGGCTGCGGTAGACGACGTACGGCCGCACCAGGTACCCGACCGGGGCGCTGAACATGTGCACCAGCCGCGTGTAGGGCCAGATACCGAAAAGCGTCAGGACGATGAGCACGTGCACCTGGAAGGACAGGGGCGCTGTCGACATCAATTCGGGCGTCGGGTGCGGAGTGAAAAGACTCCGTAGCCAAGGGGATACGGTCTCCCGGTAGTTGTATGCCGACACCACGTTGCCCAGGGTGTTGACCATGCCGGTGACCAGTGCGCCGACCAGCAGCAGGTACATGAGCTTGTCACTGACGGTGGTGGCAGCGCGTACGGCGGGCACCTTCGTACGGCGGTACAACAGGATGGCGGCGCCGGCGATCACCGCGAACCCCGCCGGCGCACCCATCCCGATCGCCATCAGGTGATAGGTGTGTTCGGAAATGCCGATCGCCGAAGTCCACGATTCCGGGATGAGCAGGCCGACTACGTGTCCGCCCAGCACGCCGAGGATGCCGAAGTGGAACAGTGGGCTGCCGAGCCGCAGCAGTCGGCTCTCGTAGATCTGCGATGACCTTGTGGTCCAGCCGAATTGGTCGGTCCGGTAGCGCCAGATGTGCCCCAACACGAACGACGTGAAGGCGATGTACGGCAACGTCATCCACAAGAGGTTGGTCATCGTCTGCCTCCAGTCATGGCGGGATCCATCATCATCGGATCCATGCCGAACGGATCCAGGCCGACGTCCTCCTCTGGCGGGCCGTCGGCGGCGAGTTCAGTGATGCGCCGGCGATCGGCGGTGTTGATCGGCGGCAGGGTCGCCAGGACCGCGGCCAGCAGAGCGGCATATGGAGAACCGCTGTCCTGCAACGACAGCCGCAACAGCTCGAGAACCGGCACGTGCTCGGCCAGGAGTCGTTCGCCGCGCGCCTGGTCGACGGTGGCGGCGAATTCGAGCACCAGCGGCAGGTAGTCGGGCAGCTCTTCGTCGCCGATGGTGATGTCCGCCTGCCGATAGGCGTGCTTGAACCGCAGCAGCGCCATCCCTCTCTTGCGGGTGTCGCCGTAGGCGTAATACGTCAGGTGCAGGCTCGTCCGTCGGCGCATGTCGAACGTCTCGACGTACCGGGTGGCGCGCTCGGTGGCGTTGGTCTCGCAGAAGTACCACAGGAAGTCGGTCACGTGAGTGCGGATCGGCTCCGGCAGTTCACCTGCGGCAGCAGCCAGTTCGTCGGTGAGGGCGCATGTTTCGGCGGTCGGGTAGTCGAGCAACAGCGCCGTGATGCGCCACACCAGCCGTTGCTGGTGCTCGGACAGGTCCGGACCGGTCGCCGTCCGGCGCCCCAGGGACAGGAGCTTCATCGGCTCGGCACCAGTCCGTCGGGACTGCGGCCGTCCCAGTTGAGCAGGTTGACCCGCGTCGGATCGTCCTTCGGCACAGCACTGTTGGTGTCGACGAGGTGGAACTTGTCAGCCATCGCGTCGAAGGCCGACATTCCCGGACCACCGTCACCGTCGAGGCTGCAGCCGGTGGCGATCGCGTCGAGTCGGTGCGCGTCGGAACCCGCACCGCTCGGAATGACGTATCGGTCTTGGTATTTGGCGATGGCCAGCAGCCGGTACATCGACTCGATCTCCTCGCCGGTGAGTCGCACCGACTCGGGAATGGTCTCGTCGAACTCCTCGCCGAGGTTCGCCGACCGCATGTAGGCGCGCATGGCGGCCAGTCGCTGTAAGGCCGCCCGGACGGGCCCGACCTCCCCCGCGGTGAACAGCTCGGCGAGGTACTCGATCGGGATCCGCAGCGTGTCGATGGCGCCGAACAGGTTGTTCTTGTTCTCGCCGTCGTGGCCGGTTTCCTTGAGGATGTCCACCACCGGCGACAGCGGAGGGACGTACCAGACCATCGGCATGGTGCGGTATTCCGGGTGCAACGGCAGCGCCACCTGGTAATCGACGATCAGCCGGTAGACCGGTGAATTCTGCGCAGCCTCAATCCATTCGGGCGAGATGCCGGCTCGCTCGGCCTCGGCGACCACGCGCGGGTCGTGCGGGTTGAGGAACACCCCGAGCTGCGACGGATACAGGTCCTTTTCATCGGTGACCGACGCCGCTTCCAGCACCTTGTCGGCGTCGTAGAGCATCACACCGATGTACCGCAGCCGGCCGACGCACGTCTCGGAGCAGACCGTCGGGATACCCACCTCGACACGGGGGTAACAGAAGGTGCACTTCTCGGCCTTGCCGGTCTTGTGGTTGAAGTAGATCTTCTTGTACGGGCAGCCGGTGACGCACTGGCGCCAGCCGCGGCACTTGTCCTGATCCACCAGGACGATGCCGTCCTCGGCACGCTTGTAGATGGCGCCCGACGGGCACGCCGCGGCACAGGCCGGGTTCAGGCAGTGCTCGCAGATCCGCGGCAGGTAGAACATGAACGTCTGCTCGAATTCGAGCTTGACCTTCTGGCTGACCTCTTCGACCTTGGCCAGCAACGG
>NZ_JBJIAK010000095.1:0-8140 GCF_045310915.1 Mycobacterium sp. SMC-17
ACAACAGAACCTGGCAGCCCAACACGCCTCAGATCACCACTGCGGCGGCTTGACAGGCTCATTGAGAGTCCTTTCGGGTTGGGTTGAAATAGAGGGGCCGGTGAGGACCTGGGGGGGCAGGCCCTCACCGGTGGGTGGTTCAGAAGCTCGGGGTGTCGGTGTCGGTGTCGAGTTCGGCCAGCAGCAGGTCCGAGAGGATGCGGGCTTCGGTTTCGGTCATGGTTGTGTCCGTTCTGTGTGTGGTTGGCTGCGCGGGTTAGCGCTGCGCTCAGGGCGGACTGAGATCGGGATGCTGTGTCAAACCCACCGGGGGGCCGGCGCTGGTGTGTGGGGAATTTCGGCGTCTGCCGGCCTTGGTGCTGGGGCTGATTGCTGGGCCGCGCGGGTGCTGGCGGCTCGGGTCCGCGGCCACGCTTTTCGGCCGTGGGCCAGCCAGCGCCCGATGAAGCGGCACAGGAATCGTTGAGGCCCTGCACCTTTGGGGCCGGCAGAGGTCGAAGTAGGCCTCGCTCCCCACCGCCAGTTCCGGCCTGAGGGGTTTGACACGCTAAATCCCGAGCTCAGTACGATCGGGGCGCGCTAACAGCAGCAAGGTGAGGCTGGGCACCCAAGGGTGAGTGGGCACCGGGTGAGTCCGCGGGTTGTTGTCTGTCGCCGTAGGCGGCAGGTCCCCGCGGCCGCCAGGCCGTCAGGGGGTTGTTGGGCCCTGGGCAAAAAAGAGGGGACCCGCCAGCTGGTGGGCTAGCGGGTCCCCGGTGGGCGGTGCGGCCTAGGTTAGGCCGGCGGCGCGTAGGCGCTGCGCGATGGCGACGAGGTTGTATTCGCGGTCGGTGATCTTGGCCCAGGTTTCCCAGTCGTCGATGACGAGTTCGATCCGATCGAGAGTGATGCCGTCGCGGGTCAGGTGCAGTTCGTGGCCGTTGTCGACGCGCAGATGGTTGGCCACCACTGCGATCAGCTGGCCGGTGCCTTTGAAGGCGTCGGGGTGGCCGCCGGTGCGGCGGAATTGGAGCTGACGGGGTCGGCCGTCTTGGTCGATGAAGTCGTAATTGAGGGCGAAGTCCACGATTGCCATGGTGCGTCTCCGTTTCTGCGTGAGGGAAGGGTAGTGCCGGGCCCACCTGGTGCGGGCCCGGCCCGCGGTGTTCAGTGGCCGCTGATCCATCCGGCGACAGTGCTCAGCAGGGTGTCGGTGGCGTTGGTGTCCACCACGGTGATGCTGGTGGTGGTGCCGTTGCCGTCGCGGTAGGTGCCGTGGGCGGCGTCGTGGCCCAGGTTGTCCCAGGTGATCTGGCCGAACGTCTGCTGGGCGGTGAACATCGCGTCCATCAGGTGATCGACGGGCTCGGTCAGGGTGGTGATGGTGTCGGCGGTGATGATGGTGGCGGTGATGGACATTGGTGTCTCCGTTCGGTTTTGGGTTTGGGGCGCTGGGTGTCAGCGCTTGGGAGCTGCGCATGTCGGTGGAGGCCGTGTTGTCCACCTGGGAGGCCTCGGTGGTGCCGGCGGATTTGTCGCCCGGCGAGCGGCAGCGAGCAGTGTTGGGCGGCAAATGTCCTCCGCCGCCGGCAGCGCCTGGCCGGACAGGTTGACTGCGGCCGTATCCGACATACGCTGGGCGACCTGCTGACAGGGTTGTGGTGAGTCCGCGGGTTTTTCGGGCCGCCGGAGGTGGCCTTGGCCGGGCCCGCCAGGGCCTGGCGGCAGCTGGTGATCGGTCGGCGAAAAGAAAGCCCCGCCAACCCGTCTGGCTGGCGGGGCTCGGGGCCGCGCGCTCAGTCGATGGTGTCGATGGTGCTGCGCAGGATGGTGATCACCTCGTCGGGGGAGATGGCGCGGGCCAGCGCGATGGTGAGCATCTGCCCCAGTTTCGGCAGTGCGGTGTCGAGTTCGACGCCGAGTTGGTCGGCAACTTCCAGGGCGATCGTGGCCCGTAGGGCGTCGCGGCTGCTGTAGTAGAGCGCCGCGGCGATGGTCAGCGCTTCGATGCGGGCGCGGCCGCGCATGTGTGCGGCCATGACCGTCCACAGCTGGGCGGCCTGGGCCGGGTGGTCCAGGCCGAGGAGGACCATGACGTCGCGCAGGCTTTCGTTGGTGGTGATCAGCTGCGCGGCCTGAGCGATCAGCGCCAACGGGGGCATCAACTCGCCGCTGATCGCTTCGGCGATCCGTTCGCAGGTCTGGATCGTGACGATCGGGTCGTCGGTGACGGCCAGCGGCGGTGCGGCGGGGTCGAGCTCGTCGAACTCGCGGACCACGCTGTGGCGGGTCGGCGCGATCCGCGTGCCGGCGGCCACGGCTTGAGCGGTGGCCAGGGAGTCGGTGTAGGCCACGTGCATGCCGGTTTCGTCGGTGTCGATGTCGGTCCAGGGGCGTGTGACTTCGAGGGTCGTGGTGGTAATGCGTTGGCGCACGGTGATTCCCAGGTTGGTGAGGGCATCTCGCAGGTGGTCGAGGACGTCGCGCACGTGGTCGGCCAGCCAGTCTCCGCATACGGCGACCAGCACTGCCCCGGGGGTGTTCTGGGCGTTCAGACCGCACAGCTCGGGCAGATTCGCGGCTTGGTCGGCGGTGATCCGTGCGGCGGCGGTGATGGCGAACTGAACATCGAGGACGTCGGTGGCGGGCCCGGTGGTGATCAGGATGATCGCCCCGGCGGGCACGTATCCGACGAGTGCGGGCAGGCTGTTGATCAGGTCGCTGGTGGTCTGGATGCGCGGCATGGGTGGGTCCTTTCGGCCGGGGTGGTGGCCGGCGTGGGTGCCGGTCAGCTCGGTGCCCTGCGGAATCGGGCGGGTGGCGGTGGTCAACCCCGTGGAGTCCCCGGGCCCGGGGTGCGGCGGATTTGCCGCCCCGCGAGCGGCAGCGAGCTTGGGTAGGGCGGCAAATGGTCACTCGGTACGCCGTCGCCGGGGTCGGGGCGTGGGTTGACAAGCCACCGGTAGAGCCCGATTACGCTGAGGGCACCTGCTGACTAGGTTTTGGTGTGGGGCAGGGTTTTTCGGGCCGCCGTCAGGTGGCCGGGCACACCGGTCACGGTGCGCAGCGCGGGCAGGCCGCAAGCAAAAAAGGGGGGTCGGCCGGCCCGTGGTGGGCTGGCCGACCCCCGGGCTGGTCGGGTTATCGGTGGCGGGCTTGGAGCCGGTGGCGGTGCATCGCCATGGTGGCGCCCTCGCGGTCGTGTCGGATGGTGGCGTATTCGGGATGGCGGGTCGGTCCGGCGAAACTCCACGCGTCGTCGACGACGGAGCGATCGGTGGGGAACTGATGCGAGACGATGGCCGGCAGCACTCGCATCGGGGTGCCCGGCGCGAAATCGGGGTATTCGGCGATGACGGTGCCGTTCGCGGCCCGCACGGTCAGTGTGGTCATGGTCAGTTCTCCTTGATCGGTGCGTAGTCGATGGCATCGAGGTGGTAGCGGTCGCTGACCAGGCCCCAGTGGATGACGACATGCATTGCGCCGGGAACCAGACTCAGTGGGTCGGTTTCGTGGACCACCCCGCCCAGGGCGTGGGCGTTGTCTTCGGCGATCTGGGTGATCGCCGCGTTCGCGTCGTCGATGGTGTGGAAGGTCGTCGCGGTGGGGCTGTCGTGAAAGCAGCCGCCGCTCATGCTCATGTGGCGCATCCGGATGCGGGGTCGGCTGGCGATGCTGGTGGGGTCGTGGTCGATCTGCTCCCAGCTGGTGGTCATGGTGGTGCTCCGTTCTGTGTGGTGAGTGGTTGCGCTGGTCAGCGCTACGGGGTGCGGGCGTCCCAGCGGAGGGTGGGCGGTCAACTCGGCGAGACCGTGGGTGTGCTGCGGCGGATTTGCCGCCCCGCGAGCGGCAGCGAGCTGGGGTAGGGCGGCAAATAGTCACTCGGTACGCCGTGGCCGCCGGCGGCTCGCGTTGACCGCTCGGGGTCCCCCGCTGGGTATGCTGCAACCGCGCTGACAGGCAAATAGGTTGAGTGGGTGGGCTTTTCGGCCGCCGGTAGGTGGCCACGGCCCGTAGGCGGCGGGGACCGGAACGGGCCCGGGCCACTGCTGGGCCCGGGCCCGGGGCGTGGCTACCGCCGCTCGCGTGCGTCGGCGTCGGCGATGCGATAGTCCAGGTGGGTGATGCGTCGACTGAGCCGTGCGACGGCCGCGATGTCGCGGTCGAGTTTCTTCCATCGGGCGCGGGTGGCCACGTTGGCCGCGGCGCGGTCCGCGGGCCCGTCGAACATGATCGCGTCACGGCGGGCGATGAGCCGGTCGCGTTCGGTGCGCAGGGATGCGGCGCTGCGATAGGTGCGGGGTGTGGGTGCCGGTTTGGCCGGCGGGTCTTCCGGCAGCTCCACGAGGTCTTCGTCTCCAGGCTGGATGAACCAGGTGAGCAACGGCTGTAGCCAGGTTACGAGGCCTTCGCGGGGCGGATGTGCTGCGATCCAGGCGTTTTGGCGTTGCACGAGCAGCTCCATGTAGGCATCGCCGGTCATCTTCTCGGTGGTCATGGGGTCTCCTTCGGGTTCTGGTCGGTGGCGCCGGTCAGCGCTGGGGTGCTGGGGATTGGCCGCTCGGATCGGGTGGGTCAATGGCCGTGACCGGGGCCGGTGGCCGGCGAATTTCGGGCTGCGGCCCGGGCCGGCGCCGTCAGGCGCCTTGGCCTGGGCCTTGCGGTAGGGGCCGAAATAGTCACTCGGTGCGCCGACGCCGGTTTCGGGAAGGGTTCTTGACGCGCCGATTCGTCTTGGCGGCCAATACGATCGGCACCCAGCTGACAAGGGGGTAGGTCAGTGGCACTGGCCGGGCGGGTCGGCGGAGGGACCATCGAAAAGGACCCGGCCCGGCCCCCTACGCGGGAGGTCGGGCCGGGCCTGGTGCTGCTCAGGCGACGCGGCGGGGCTCGTAGATCTGGTAGACGTCGGTGAAGGATGGCCAACGCGTGGCCACGGTCAGGGCACCGGGGAGGGTGGAGCGTCGGTCTTTGCGAACGCGGGGCCCGAAGGGCTCTTTTGCCGCGGCGATGAGCAGGATCGCGTTGTTGGCGTCCTCGACGCTGTGGAACCACAGGTCTTCGTCGCGGGTCTCGACGGTGTGCCGGGATACTTTCAGGTTGCGGATGCGCAGCGTGGGTCGTCCGGTGCAGGTCCGGGACGCGGGGGTGCGGCGCCACCAGGGCATGGGCCGGGGCGGGGGAATGAGCAGATCGTCCCGGTCGACGATGCAGTGTTCGGCTTGGGGCCCGCGGTAGTCGATCCAGCGGACCGCGGCCTTGTGCTCTTTGGGGTTGAGCCGCAGGATGACGCCGCCGCTGATGTGGGCGCGGGCCTCTTCGGCGAGGCGGTGGGCCAGGTGGTCCACGGGGTAGACGGTGTTGCCGATGTGTACCTGCTGGTCGATGGTGTTCAGTTGCACTGCTTTCTGTGGTGTGGTGGCCGGCCTGGGTGCCGGTCAGCTCGGCACGGAGCGCAATCGGGCAGCAGCGTTGTCAACCTGGCGGGACGATGTCCGGCCCGCGAGCGAATTTCGGCCCGCACGCCAGGCCGGCGCCGTCAGGCGCTTCGGGTGGCGTTGCGGTAGGGGCCGAAATAGTCACTCGGTGCGCCGCGGCCGGGGGAGGCCGGCGTTGACGGCGCGAGAGGTCTGCCCGATTACGCTGAGGCGCCGCTGACAGACAGTTGTTGTGGGGCAGTGCTTTTGGCGCGCGAGCGCAGGCCGGAAGAAAAAGGGGGGGAGGGCCCGGCCGTGATGGCGGGCCCTCCCCTGGGTCTAGCGGTCGCGTTCGATGAGGTCGTGCACGATGCGGTAGGCGGCGCGGGCGTTGCGCAGCGCGTCGGTTAGGAACTGCTCGAGGTCGGCGCCGGCGTCGGTTTCGACGAGTTCGACGTCATACACGCTATTGGATGTGAGTTCCTTCAAGGTCTTACCGGCGGTCTGTCCGGTGGCCACGATCCCGGCGAGCAGGTCGTCGAGTTTGTCGCGCAGCTCGCTGATGTACGTGTAGTGGTCTGCGTAGAGGTCGTCGGTGGTGTTGATGCTCATGAGGCAATTCCTTTCGGGGCAATGATGGGGTAGTGGTGGCACACCCGGCCGGGCCCTGTGCGGTACCCGGCCGGGGTGGCGTTCTAGGCCGCGACGTGGTGCAGGTGGTCGCGGACGGTGTGGTCGAGCTTGAGAATGTCGAGCAGGGGCGGGAATTCGAGGTGTTCGGCGCGGGCGATGTCCTGGGCGCGGGTGATGAGTTCGGCGGTGGCTCGGGGGCTGCCGCCTTGGAAGGCGAATTCGGCGGCCAGGGCGAGGGCTTCGAGGCGTTGGGCTCCGCGCAGCTGGTCGGAGATGCGAATCCACATCAGCGCAGCGGCTTTGGGCCGGCGGTCGGCGATCTTGTGCAGCGCCGTCTTGAACTGGGGGTCGACGACGAGTTTCCCGGCCAGCAGCACCAGGCCCGTGCTGGGGTTGCAGGACCCGGAGACGATCTCGGTGCGCAGGTGGGCCAGGGTGGCGATCCGGTTGTGAGGCATGGTGATGCTCCGTTCTGTGTGGTGAGTGGTTGCGCTGGTCAGCGCTACGGGTGCAGGCGTCCCAGCGGAGGGTGGGCGGTCAGCCATACGGATCGGTGGCGGGGAGTCGGCGGATTTGCCGCCCCGCGAGCGGCAGCGAGCTTGGGTAGGGCGGCAAATAGTCACTCGGTACGCCGATCGCCGGCGCCGGTTCGGGTTGACCGGTCGGGGTCCCCCGCTGGGTATGCTGCAACCGCGCTGACAGGCAAATAGGTTGAGTGGGCGGGTTTTTCGGCCACCGCCAGGTGGCCAGCGCCACGGGGACCACTGGGCACACGCGGTGGGTGGTCGCGGGAGGCCCCGCCGGCGGCAGTGCCGGCGGGGCCCGGTGCGGTGGTTACCGCGGCGGGTCGGCGGCCAGCGGCTGACCATCGGGCCCGCACCAGGGCGTGGTCTGCACGCTGGACAGCACCGGCCGGGGGTGGCGGTCGTAGTCGGCTGCGGCCATCAGGACGTAGCTCTCGCCGGTGCGTGACCGGTATTTCACGCCGACCTGTCCGTCTGGCACGTTGGCCTGCCAGGAGCCCCAGGCGGCAACGGCGAAGGATTCGCCGGCGTCGAGCTGGCGTTCGATTTCGTCGTAGGCGGCCTGCGATTGGGCGGCCGGCTCTTTGCAGTTCTTGTGCAGAGCGGCTTGTCCGCCAAGGGCTTTCAGGCACGCCGCGCAGAGCGCAGGCGGGTAGCAGTAGTGCATGCTCACGCGCGATCCGTGCAGGCTGTCGCCGAGCACCTTTTCGGTGCATTTGCGTTTGCGCACCCCGCCGGAGTTGCCGCAGTTGTCGCAGCACAGCGCTCCGGTGTTGCTGTAGCCGTATCCCATGATGTGTCCCTTTCGGTTGGTGGCCGGCGTGGGTGCCGGCCAGCTGGTGCCGCGGGAATCGGGCGGTCGGCGCCGGTCACACCCCGCGGCGGGCAGGCGGTGGCCGCGGAGTGTGGGCCCGTGGGGCGCACACTGTGTCGCGGCCCGTCGCCGGTGGCCCGGTGCCGTGGGTTGACCGGGGCGCCGCGAGCCCGATTACGCTGGAGGCACCGCAGACGGTTTTCTGATGTGGGGTAGTGGTTTCCGCGCCGCTGTGGGTGGGGTGCCGGAGGCAAAAAACAAGGGCCCCGCCGCGGTGACGGGGCCCTTGCCGGGGTCGCTTAGTCGATGTTGCCGGGGTGCAGCGAGCAAGTGTCTTTATGGTCGGGCCCGGGCGTGGATGGGTCACTGCCATCGGTGATTTCGTACTCGCATTCATCGCAGACCGGATCGAAGGGCCAGCCGCCGATAATGTCGTCGCGGCCGGGCGGGTCGGCGTAGACGGTCGCCAGCTGGGCGGCGGCGGCCGGGGAGGCCGTCGCGAGCGCGGCGTCTCGGGCCTGGTGGAATTCCGCGGACGTGTGGCCGGCGGCGGCGTCGACGACGTATTCGACGATGTCGGTGTCGGTGACCTCTGTGCCGTTCAAGTAGACGTACACCTCGGTGGGGCCGTCCGGGTCGCGGACGATGACGAGTTCGATGCGGGGGCGGGCTGTTTCGGCGACGCTCATCGTGGGTGTTCCTTAAGTTCGTAGTTGCAGTTATTTCGTGATGTTGTGACGGTTACGTTGAACTGCGACCCGGGTGGGTCGGGT
>NZ_JBJIAK010000096.1:0-7385 GCF_045310915.1 Mycobacterium sp. SMC-17
TCACCCACTACATCGCCCGATCCCTACTCGAAACCGGCGGATTCAGACCCCAACTACACCGTCAATCATGAAGAGCCAGGAAACCCTTCGGCGGTCCGCTGACCGAGCGCATCGAGATGGGCCCGGAGCGCGGCGCCTTCGGGGGTCTGCCTCATCTGCGGAGACAGGGCTGTGTACGCGCGGGCGGCGTCGGCGAGGAAGCGTTGCTTGGTCACGATGAGCCTGGCCATCGCGATCAGAGCCTCCACCGGTTCCATGGTGAAGGTCGCCTCGGAATCGTGTCCTTTGTCCTCGATCATCCCCGCACCTTATGAAAATGCAGAAGTGAACACACAGCTGCCTCAGCTCTAAGTGGTACAGCAGCGCGACTCTGAATAAGACGCTCAGTGGTGCAGCGCGATAGTCTCGATCGGACCCTCAAAGAAAGTGAGCTAATGCCCGCATTTGTGACGACCGACTACGTGGACGACCTCGACGACACCGACATCGACCCGAAGAACGTTGACACCGTTGACTTTTCGTACCGAGGAAATACCTACACTTTGGTACTGACCAAACAGCACGGTTCCCAGTTCGACAAGGACATCGCGCCGTGGATCAAGGCCGCCAAGAAAGCACAGGCACAGGTGGCCCGCGCGGGAAAGGCCAAGCCCGCAGCTCGCACTCAAAAGTCCACGAGGACAGACAAAACCGCCACCGCGGCGAAGAACTCGGCAGGACGCAAGGCAGCGCCGTCTCGCACGACCGAAGCCGCGAGCAAGTCGGCACCGGCCCGCAAGGCTGCGCCCGCCCGCAAGGCCGCGGCGAGCAAGACGACCGTGAACACCAATGAACGCAGCCGCGCCAAGGCCATCCGCGCATGGGCTGCCAACAACGGCCACAAGGTGTCCGATCGGGGCCGCATTTCCGCATCGGTGGTCGAGGCTTTCGACGCCGCTCAGTGAGACACCCCGCCGGCATGCCGAAACTGGTGACGGGCAGCCCCCGCCGGCCCCAATAAACTTGCGTCACGCGGCAGCAGCAGCGTCGAGCTGCGCGTATCAAACAGGGGGAGCACGCGATGACGAACATGCCTGGGTTCGGCCACGGGGGCTACGGGGGCGGCTGGACACCGCCGACGGTAGGTCAGCAGCCAAGTGCAGGGCAGTGGGGCGGCGCCAGCCAGCCGGCCGCCCCGCCCACCGTGCCGCCCATCGTGCCGCAGCGGCCCGCGGCGGGCATCAACGCTTACGGCCAGGTCCCGGGGCCGGTGCCGCCGGCAGCCGGGTACGGGCAACCCGCCCCGACCAATCCGTACAGGCAGCCACCCACTCCGGGCAAAAAGAGCCGCAAGCCACTGGTGATCGCCGCGGCCATCGTCCTTGTTCTGGCCGTTGCCGGCGGTGTCGGTTGGAAATTCTTCGGCAGCGGCTCCGGCCCAGGGAACGCCGGTTCGGCGGCCGACGCCGTCAAGGGATACCTCGAAGCGCTGGCGCGCGGCGACGCGAACGGCGCCCTGGCGTACAGCAACGATCAGCCGGCCTCGAAAGACTTTGTCACCGACGACATCCTGAAAAAGCAGATCGCCAAATGGCCCATCACCAACATCCGCGTCCTTGACGACGACTCAACGGCTCTCAATTCACTCACCGGGTTCAGTCGAGTGCACATCGCGGTGAACTTCGGCGACAAGACCTCCGATACGACCCTGACGGTGAAAAAACAGGACGGCCGCTGGGGACTGACGCACGCAACGGTGAAACTCGACACGACAGCTGGCGTCGGCAGCCAGGAACTCCCTAACACGCTGACGATGTTCGGGAAGCCGTTGAACGGCAAGACTATCTACGTGTTCCCCGGATTCTTGGACGTGGCTTCGACGAACACCAACATCGCCGTAACCACGAAACCCATCCTCCTTGATGGCCTGGCCACCGGGGGAACGTCCGCCTACCTGGCGGCCACCTACGAAGTCTCCGAGGCCGCGAAAGCCGCGATCCTCAATGGCGTCAAAGCCGTCACGGACACCTGCACGAACTCCCGTCTACATCGGCCCCCGTCGCCGTGCAACGTCGTGGCTATCGGAATGCAAGACGGAACCGTCAACTGGCCGTCGGCCGATTTCAGCCGCCTCAAGATCGGCACCACCCTTGACCCGTACCAGGGATTGCAGACCAGTGTGATGGGGCAGGCGGACTTCAACGGCGTCACAGGTCTGGGGCGCGACGGCCAGCCGCGCCCGCCCGAAAACCACACGATGTACATCTACGGCACGGTTGATCTGAAAACGTCACCACCGGTCGTCGCCGTCCGGTAGAGGCGCTCAGTAGACCACCGGCCGTTCGGATGGACGTCGCGCGTGGCTGGCACCCCTCGGGCGCCAGGGCGCACAGCGAGCTTCGGACGCGAATACCCATCGGCCGTGGCGTCGCCTGGCAAGTGATTTGGTGCAGGGAAGCCTCCCCGGCGCCCCCTAGACTTACGGTGCGTGACGGCAGCACCAATCTGCCTGTCGAACATAGGGGGAGCAGGGAAGAAATGACGAACATGCCCGGGTCCGGTAACGGTGGCTACGGGGGTGGGTGGACACCACCTGCACCCGGCCAACAGTCCAGCGCCGGCGGGCCAGTCAACGCGTACGGACAGCCGCTGGCGCAGCCGCCGCAGGCCTCACCCGGTAACTATCCGCCGCGTCAGCCCGGCACAAACGCCTACGGCCAGCCGTTGGCCCCGCAGCAGCCGCCAGTGCCGCCCTCTGTTCCGCCGCAGCCAGGGACTAACGGCTACGGCCAGCCGCTGGCCCTGCAACAGCCCGTCGCACCGCTGCCCGGCTACGGGCTCCCGCCGGGAGGCAACGGTTACGGGCAGCCACCAGTGCCGGCCAAGAACCGCAAACCGTTGCTCATCGTCGCCGCGATTGTGGTCGTCGTGGCGATTGTTGGTGCTGCTGGCTGGACGTTCCTGAACACGAGCAGCAGCTCCGGCCCTGACAGCGCCGCCTCTGCCGGCGACGCCGTAAAGGGCTACCTCGAGGCGCTGTCACGCGGGGACGCGAACAGTGCTCTGGCATTCAGCAGCGACCAGCCGGCGTCGAAGGACTTCCTGACTGACGACATCCTCAAGCAGCAGATCGCCAAGTGGCCGATCACGAACATCCGCATCCTCAGCGACAGCTCGGCCGGCAATGGCAACTCCGCGATCGGCTATGGCCAAGTCCACGTGGCGGTGAACTTCGGTGACAAATCGTCCGATACAACCCTGACGGCCAAAAAAGACGGGGACCACTGGAAACTGGAGCGGGCCGCCATCAAGGTCGAAGCCACCAGCTCGGGTCTGGGCAACCAGGCGGCGGCGAACACGTTGACGATTTTCGGAAAGCCGTTGAACGGCAACGCCGCCTATGTTTTTCCAGGCTTCCTGGACGTCGCCTCCAGTAACCAGTGGATTACCGTGACGACGAAACCTGTTCTCCTGGATCAGCTTTTGACCGGTGGCTCGAGTGCATCGTTGCAGCCCACGTACACGGTCACCGATGCAGCCAAGACGGCGATCATGGCTCAAGTCAAGACCATCACCGATGCGTGCACGAATTCGCATGCGGCTGCTCCGCCGAAACCGTGCGACACCGTGGCTTTCGGCGTGGTCGACGGGACGGTCAACTGGGGGCCGGCCGATTTGAGTCGCGTCAAGATTGACAACATCGACAACTACAGCTCAGCGGGGCTGACGGTCCGCGTGTCAGGTCAGGCCTTCTTCAATAACGTTACAGGCCAGGGGCAATGGAACGGCGGGGGCATCAAAACCCTTGACCAGCAATCGATGTACATCAATGGGTCCGTCGATCTGACGCGTTCCCCGTTGACCCTGTCTCAGAAGTAGGCGGCCCCGCTGCGCGCGGATGGGTCTCGCGCGCAGCGGGTTTGCGTCGGGCAGGGATGAGGACCTACGCCGTACCCGATCTCTACGACATGATTACTGTGCTGCACCCGTTGTTCACAACCGCCGCGGCGCACGAAGATAGCCACATCTATGTGTGGATCAGAGCGTAATGACTGACTAGCTGCGAGCAGTGGTGAGGTGGTTACTCCGACCCTGGCTTGAAACCGGTGACGACCAGTTCTCGTTGACGGCGGCGAATTTGACGCCTGGCTTCCATGGCGCCCATGCGGTGCGGCTCGCTCGCCGCCGGGTCCATTCGGATCACGGTTACGGTCTGGATGTCGGTCGGACTAGTCCCAGACTTAGGCTGTGGTAGGCCAATCGCTGCGACAGAACGCAATCCCAGTCCGCAGGCGATGGTCGCTATCAGCGAGAACCGGATTCCAGTGTGGCTGCCCGCTGTGGGGGAGATCACTGTTCACTGCCGTTCGGTCCCGGCGACGTTTTCCGACTACCCCTTACAGAGTTCGGCATCGCTGCCGAATGTTGATTCGGTTGTAAGCAGGGGGATTTCATCTTGTACATCCAGAACCCCATATCTGACGGTGCCGCCGCGCGCAGCCGACGCAGAATGCACGCCGCGGATCTGCGAGAACCGCATGATGGGTGACACGGTGACTGCCCGCGATATCGCTGCTCGGCTGCCGGACATCGACATTCTCCGGAGACGATGCCTGGCCGCCGCGACCTTGGATGCGATCCTGTCCCCGGTTTGGGATGGCCGCTGCTACTCGTTTACCGCTGACTGGGGCGGGGATGCTTCGGCAGCCGAAATCCGGGACGGTTGCGGCAATCACTGCTTCATCGTGTTCACCGCCGATGGCGTGTTCATCATCGGTTTCGATCACGAGTCGCCGATGTCGCCTTACCGGCGAGCGGACGCCCGCCATAGCGGCTCCCCAGAACTGTGGCCGGGCCTCGTTGATGGTCTTCCCGCCGTATTCACGCCGTTCCTCACCGAGCCGGCGTTCACCGGCCCGGGAGGCGTTCTCGCCATGACGTTCTGCATCTGGCGTGAACACCACGACTCTCGGTGGTGCACCGGGCCGGTCGACTTCACGGCATTAGATCGCTACGACACAGACGGTGCCCACGAAATGCTTGGCGTCTTGTGCGACCCCACTCCGGCGGAGGCGTACGGCACGTTCGCGTTCGAGTACTTCGAAGTCGACCTCGATCCAGTGGCGCTGGAGCACATCTTCGCTCTTGGTCCGATCACCGATCAGCTCGTGCGGAGCATCAATCCCTCGGCAACACTCGATGACCTTGCCCGAGACTTGGCGTCCTCGGGATACCCCACTGGCCAGCCGCACGAGGACAGGCCAGCGATGTTTCATTCGACGCCGCCCATACCGAAGGAGACTCGCAACGTGGGAACGTGGGGCACTGGACCATTCGACAACGATGGCGCCGGCGACTGGTCCGACGCATTCGCCGCTGTCGCCGTTGGCGATCGGCCCGGGTTCCTCAAGGACACCCTCTCTAAGTGGCAGCGAACTGACTATCTTGACAACGACGCCTGCCAGGAGATCGTCGCGGCAGCTGCGACGATCGCTGCGGCGTTGCCCGGGGGACCGCCGATCGATAGCGAATTCGGCCCCAAGACCCTGACTGCCGAACCTGGATTCGCGGTCAGCGAAGATTTGAGAGAAGCGGCTGCCGACGCCCTGCGCGCCGTGGCGGCACCGCAGTCGGAGTGGGCGCAGCTGTGGGCGGAGACCGAGGACGAATCCGAAGCACACTGGTCGGTCACCCAGCTGATCACCGATCTGCAGCCCTATAAGGACTGGGCACCATTTCCTCGCCTCGAGGACGCCGTGGCCGCCCACCTGCGTGACCCCGCGGTGGCGCTGGAGGCGCTAGGTGGGATCGTGGAATTCGATGCGGTACAAGCCTTCACCATCGAACGGCGCGTCACCGACGAGGACTGGGGGCGATCGCTGTATCAGGAGATCGCCCTGATCGACGACGAACGGCTCATCGTGTGGATGGGTGACGACATCCGAGACGACGACGTGCCGCTGTTCTCGTCAGAAGCGCGCGTCATACCGCTGTCATGGGTCTACGACGCCTCCCTCGACGAGCGCTACCGCCTGCAATCCGGGGCGCGGACCCTGCACAGCGTGCACCTACACCTGGACGTCGCCATCATCGACGTCGCCACCCGTGTACCCGACACAGACAAGACCGAACTCCGGACACGAGGCTTTTACTTCAGCAAGGCAGTCGACGATGGGGGCCAGGATCAGATGGTGCGACTCGCCGCGTTCGGTAGGGCCGCGGCGAAGCTGGTTCGCCGCCGCGGCTGACCGACTTTTGCGCGCTGCGCGGTGTCGCTTCGTTGAACGAACCGGTAGCGGACCGGCGGCCGATAGTGGCGTACCCTGATCGTGTATTCCCCGGCGGGTGTGCCTCTCCTGTGCAGCAGTGATTCGCAGCCGGGGGTCTCATTCTCAATTTCGGTGACGGACAGCGTAATCCGCCGGTTCGCAACGTCCCGCCACACCAGGTGCTTAACGTCACGTGACAAATAGTGCAGTCTATCGCTGGGCGTAGCAAGGTCGCCCGACTGACAGACGTTGCGGTCGGCGCAAGGAATTCCGCCACTGTCAGATGGTTCTGGACGTCAGAACTGAGGCCCGGCCGGCACTATCAGATAGTCATGGATTCGGGCGCGTGCGGGCGGCGAGGCACGTGGCTACTGCAGAAAACACGAGCTAGCTCAGGGCCAATGCAACTTCAGATGGTTCTGGAAAACGGCGCAGGTCCGGACAGCTCTCGCGTTGGCCTGGATTTAGCGTCAACAAGTTCCAGATTGCATCGGACACGGGAAACGACAACCGAAACACCGCTCGCGAAGTATCAGCAAACTACTTAGCCGAGCTACCGATAATTAATATTATGACATTTCAAGTACTCCGTTTTCATCAGATGAATCACGGATAGCGTTGCATAGCAACATATTTCGTGCATCTGCCACCTCGATTGCGCCGCCGTCTCTGCGGCTTTATACGCGGGGGCGCTGTAACTCGCTGCACTCCTTGATATTCCGATGTCCCTGCAAGCTGGGCCATGTGCGGCACGACGAATGATTCATCGAATGAATCAATAATCTCCGGGCTGAGCGACCGGGGTGGGGCCTGGGTTCGAGCCGACTGGGCGTCGGGTCAGCTCGCTACGACTGCCACCATCGGCGGGTGGTTGCCGGCTTCTCAGGAATCATGGCCGGGCGTTGAAGCTGTTCCGTCGCCGCTTGGCCAAACCAACCCAGCCAGCGATTGATGAAGTCAGAGAGGTCCGATCGATTGATCTCCTGGAAATCCCACGCGAGTTGCGTGGTTACCAGCCCAGGTGAGAGCGCACCACGTGCTTCGATTCCGTCCAACTCGAAGGTGTCGCTTGCCAGGGTGATGGGACCACCTGATTGCCAGGGGGATGGGACCACCGTGGCGCGTTACTGAGGATGC
>NZ_JBJIAK010000097.1:0-6980 GCF_045310915.1 Mycobacterium sp. SMC-17
TGTGATCATCCCCGGGAAGGCGCGCCCACATTCACGCCGCCCTACCAAGGCTCATCCACAGGTTCTGATCATTGCTCATACAGATCCCCGCACCTCCGCTTCGCGCTGGGCTATAGACTTTTTCGATATGTCCGAGGGTGAGGCAAGGTCATTTGAGCTGCCGTTTGCTCGGGTGGAACGGCTAGTCCGACCAGTGCGAGTAACAAACAACCGTAAAGCTATCCGCGAACGGTGGTGGCAGTATGCAGAGAAGCGACCAGGGCTCAGGCTTGCGATTAAGGACCTTGATTTCGTTCTAGCTCTGACGCGAGTTAGCGACACGCTTATGCCGGCGCGAGTTTTCGCCGATCAGTTATTCAGCGATCGATTGACGGTTTTCGCTTCCGATTCTCATGCACTACTAGCATTGCTTTCGTCATCTGCGCATGCAATTTGGGCGATCAAATACGGCACGACGCATGAGACCAGGGTTACTTACAGCCCAACTGCTGTTTTTGAGACATTACCTCGTCCCGCTCTCACACCCTCACTTTCGAGTATGGGGTCGCTATTGGACGAACGACGGAGTGAAATTATGGCTCGACGCGATATGGGCCTGACCAGTTTGTACAGCCTTATCAACGATCCGCTTGTCGAAGATCGAGCTGACTCCGACGTCGCAGGGATGCGGGCCATTCACGTCACGCTCGATGAGGCGGTGATGGATGCGTATGGCTGGTCGGACATCGCCCTCGACCACGGCTTCCACACTTACCGGCAGATCCAGCGCTGGACGGTGAACCCTGCGGCGCGCTTGGAGATCCTGGACCGGCTATTAGAGGAGAACCATTGCCGAGCGACCGAGGAAGCAAGGCAGACACCGCCAACGAGAAGCAGAGGCCGTCGCGGCAAGTGCGCACCAGACGAGCAAGGGACACTTCTGTAATGACCAGCGCCAGCGAGAAAGCGAAGGAACCGGCCTCGTCCTACGACTTGACATTCGAGCCGGACGGCTCGTCGTTCACGGTTCGAGAGAACTTGGTCGACATTCTGGAGCGCGAGCTGCTCGGACCCATTCATGGTCCCGAAGAGTTGTTGCCCTTCAGCCCACGTTCCCAGTACCTGGTCGGATACATCGCGCCAGTGCGCCTCACAGGCGCCACAGCCGGCAACGGTGACGTCGCCGAAGGCACCGAGCGTGGCGAGCTGGCCGAAGCTCGTGCTGACGAGAACGCCGCGGCTGAGGGACGGGGCATACCTGCGTTTGCCGCGGACGACGGTGAGGCCGACGCTGCCGACGATGATGCTGAGGACCGAGCACCCAAGCAGGGGTTGATGATTCCCTCGTCGATGGGTCTGCGGTTCCAAGTGCCGCCAGATTTGGAGGCGTTCACGGTCACAGCCTCGTGGGGAACGTATGAGTCGGTGCAAACCGACAAGGTCACCAAGGCGGGCCGTCCGATTCGCCATTTTCAGCGCATCCCGGTCGAAGAACCCCGCACCATTCGCCTTGCCGATCTCGATGCTGGGCAGACGACGACGATCCCGTTGCGCGACACCACCTGTCTTCGGGTGGATCGCTACGACGATGCGACGTACGGACGGATGCTTATCGAAATCGCGTTGTGCAACGACCGCGAGACACCGATGCCGATCCCGATCGGCATGTGGATGTTCCAAACCAAGCTCTACATCGATGCCGGGGGAGCGGAGGTGTTTCTCCCGGTGTGCGATGTGCTCGAACAGGATCTACCGGAACACGATCCCGAGGTTCAACGCCTGAACCTGCAGTACCGCAACCGGCTTGAGTATGCGATCGGCCGGACCTGCTCGGTGGACTGGACAGTCAAGAAGGGCTCGCGCAGCGCCACCGCAGTGTGGACCACGTGGTTACCGGTCGCGGAAACCCCGCAGACACAGGCGCGCGACGTCGAGAACGCACTGCTGTCCATGGATGCTCTGGCGACCTCGACCGCAGAACAGGTCCGCGCAGGCCTGCAGCCTCTGATCGCCGGCTACGGGGACTGGCTCGGAACCCAAGAAGAAGCGACGACGCAGTTGCCGCCGCATCTGCGCGATACTGCCGAGCTGGCACTGGTGGAAGCCCACCGCGAGCACAAGCGGCTGCAAGCGGGGCTCGAACATCTTGCGGCCGATGCTGAAGCGCTGCGCTGCTTTCAGTTCATGAACGCCGTCATGCGCGATCAGCGCATCGCCTCCCAGGTCGCGGCGTTGCGGGCATCTGATCCGGCATTGTCGATTGCCGATGCACAAAGGAAGGTGGCCCAAGTGGGCCCCAAGGCTGCATCGTGGCGACCCTTCCAGCTGGCGTTCATCCTGATGCAACTCGGAGGCCTCACCGACCCGGCAGCGCCGCTTCGCAGTGCCGCGCACTTAGCGCAAGTCGAGTTGCTGTTCTTCCCGACCGGTGGCGGAAAGACCGAAGCCTACCTCGGGCTGGCCGCCTATACGTTCGCGATTCGGCGCCGCCAAGGTGCCGTCGATTCCGCAGACGGCCCGCTGGATGGCCGCGATGGTGTGGCGGTGCTGATGCGCTATACGCTGCGGCTGCTAACCGCCCAGCAGTTCCAGCGGGCCACCGCACTGGTGTGTGCCGCCGAACTAGCGCGCCAAGCCGACCAAACCACCTGGGGCAGCGAACCGTTCCGGATCGGGCTGTGGGTAGGTACCGACGTGAGCCCAAAACGCTTCGAGGAAGCTGACGAGCAGCTGACCAAGGCCAACGAATACGGGTCGTATCGGCTGACGGTGCTCCAGGTCCAGCGCTGCCCCTGGTGTGGCACCCCGATCACCGCGGCGCAGGTCAAGGCCGACGCTACGGCCCGGCGGGTGTTCGTCTACTGCGGTGATGACCTTGCGCGCTGCCCATTTTCAAAGGGCGGGCAGGTCAGCGAGGGTCTGCCGATTCTGACCGTGGACGAGGAGATCTACCGGCTGACACCGGCATTCGTCATCGCCACCGTCGACAAGTTCGCCCGTCTGGCCCGCGAAGGCGAAGCCGCTGCATTGTTCGGCTACGTCGGACGGCGCTGCGGTCGCCACGGCTACGTCCATCCCGACTACGCGGCGTGCAACATCTCCACCGCCCATCCGGCCGTGGCCGGATATCCCGCGGCCACCGTGCACCCGGTGAACCGGCTGCGCCCCCCGGATCTGATCATCCAGGACGAACTGCACCTTATTACCGGGGCGCTCGGCACCGCGGTCGGCCTGTTCGAGGTCGCGGTGGAGACCCTGGGCTCCTGGGAACAACCCGACGGAAAGCCAGTGCGGCCGCTGATCGTTGCGTCCACGGCCACCGTCCGCAACGCGCAGGAGCAAGTGCGCGGCCTGTACGGGCGCCGCCTAGAAATCTTCCCGCCCCAGGTGCTCGACGTCGCCGACACCTACTTCTCCCGCGAAATCCCGATCACCAAAACAACGCCCGGCCGCCGCTACATCGGAGTAAGCGCGCAAGGAGTCCGTCTGGCTAGCGCCGAGATTCGCGTCTCGGAGGTGTTGCTCTCCGCCGGGCAGCTGCTGTTGGACCGCAGCGGCATCGCAGCCGACCCCTACCTGACGCTGGTCGGATACTTCAACGCCACCCGCGAGCTGGCGGGCATGACCCGCTACATGGGCGACGACGTGCAGAATCGAATCAAGCGCCCCCGCAAAGACTCCGGATTCCCACCCCGACACGGGGCCGCGTTCGGACTGCTGAACACCGGTGAACTCACCGCCCGGATCGCGTCGTCAGAGATCGGCCGCACCCTGGACCGGTTGGGCTCAGAGTTCGACCCTGACTATGACACCACCGAAGCCTTCCAGGCTCGAATGGCAGCACAGCGCGAAGGCAAGAAGGTGCCCACCCGCAAGGAGGCGCCGTTCGACGTGGTGCTGGCCACCTCGATGCTGCAGGTCGGTGTCGACGTGCAGCGGCTCGGACTGATGCTCGTCGTCGGCCAGCCCAAGAACACCGCCGAGTACATTCAGGCGTCCTCTCGCGTCGGCCGCGACGCTTCCCGTCCTGGTCTGGTTGTGACGCTGGGCAATTGGGCTCGCCCCCGCGATCTGGCGCATTACGAACAGTTCCGCCACTACCACGAGACGTTCTACTCCCAGGTCGAAGCGTTGTCGGTGACGCCCTACTCGCCGACGTCGCTGGATCGAGGTTTGGACGGGTTGTTGGTCAGTGTGGCCCGAGTCGTGCAGGCGCCTCTCGATGACGGCCTCTCCCAAGAGCGCGGAGCCTGGCGAATCAAGGAACATCGGGACGTGATCGAGCGGGTCGCCGAACGACTCAAAGCCCGCATCTCGGCTGCGGCGCAGGATGACGCCAGAGTGAAGTATGCCAGCGACCGGTTAGTCAACCGCATCGATCGATGGGCCGATCGCGCCAACCACGCGAGCGACATGCACCGGACGCTGGTGTACGAGCGCACTGGGGAAGGGGATAAGTACCTGCCGTTGCTGATGAGCCCCGAGAACGCCAAAGCGGTCGTCGGGTCATCGAATCAGGCGCCCTTCGTCGTCGCGAACTCGATGCGGGAAGTGCAACCGGAGATCAACATCCTCGTCAGCCCGATCCCAGAGCGGCTGTTCGCACACGTACCCGACGGAGCACCACGATGGACCCTGCCAGTGGGGGATGAGTCCTGATGACCGACACCACGCCCGAAGAAGTGATGCTGCACGATCCGGGGGAGGCGCTCGACCCGTTGGCCGACGCCGAAGACGCGGTCGTCAAAAACCGCGCCAAAGTGGGCTCGTCACGGCCGTCGTCGCTGCTATACACCTACGGGCCGGGCGCGATCATGGATCTGCCCGGTTTCTCGGTGATGCCTGCAGGGTTGGACGACTGGGAGCCCATCTGGAAACGGCGCGAGAAGATTCCGGCGATCATCGAGCCCCGGCTCCTCAACGTCATTCGGATGCACCTTGGTCCGCAGCTCGAGGCGCTACGGCCCTATCCCTGGCAGCCGAAACAGAACTCATTCGCCAAAGAGGGCGCCGACTTAGGCATCCCCGCACGAGTATTCCCGCAGTGGCTGCGATGCACGGGCTGCGACTACCTCGGCCCGCTGACGCGGTTCAGCTACACCAACACCCATCCCTTCCGCCCAGACCTCGCGCAATTCACACATAAGGCCTGCCCGGGCCGCGGCGCGCAACGCGGTGGCACGAAGACTGGGAAGCGAGAAAGCCCCGCGGTACCCGCACAGCATCTGCTGACATGCACCAACGGTCACGTCGACGAATTTCCCTACGAACTGTGGGTGCATCGCGGCCGGCGATGCCCCAAGGCGGAGCGACCGGACCTGAAGATGCGTGACGCCAACCTCGGCAAGAGCGTCGGATCGATGATCGCGTGCACACAATGCGGGGCAACCCGCGGCATGGCAGAGGCACAGGGCTCGGTGGGCCGCGACAAGCTGCCGCAAACCTGCCGGGGACGACACCCGCACTTAAATGCTTTCGACAAAGAATGCGACGCGCGGCCGACGCTGATCATGATGGGTGCCTCGAACCTGTGGTTCGCCTCCACGCAATCGATCATCGTCATGCCACGCACCGACGCCGAGAAAGCCGAAGCCCTCGGCGACCTCCTCCGGCTAAGGCTCGGCATCGACACCATCAAGCAGTTCGCTGGACAAGTCGACGTTATCCGCGCGATGGCAGGTATGAAAGACATTGATCTGAGCGGTGTTTCGAATGAGAGTCTCGCGACCGCGGTTGCCGACGCGCTGACGCCGCCGGAGTCCGACGAGGAGCGCAAGAAGAAGCGCGACGACTGGGATCCCGTGGAACTCCTGGTCCCCGAATGGCAATACCTGCAGAAGCCGGCGCTGTTCCCCTCCCAGAAGAACACCACAGGGCTGATGGTGACCGACATGGCCCGCAGCCCCGAGCTTCCCACACAGATCAGCCGGGTCGTCGCGGTCAACCAGATGAAGAAGGTCAATGCCTTCATCGGTTTCACCCGTCTCGATGAGATGGACCGGGTCAACGATCTGCCTGGACGACTGGTCAAGCTCACCCGCAACGGCAAGCCGACATGGGTGCCCGCGACGGAGGACCGCGGCGAAGGAATATTCCTGCAACTCAGCCTCGATGCCATCGAAGACTGGGAGAACATCGTCTACACGACGCCGTTGTGGGCGGCACACCAGGCGGCTAACCGGCGTAACTTCGCCCGACGCTTCTCCGAGACGGCCAAGGCGGTGGACCCCGACACCCGACTACCCGCGCCTCGATATTGGCTGCTGCACACCCTGTCTCACGTGCTGATCCGCGAGATGGCGATGTCATGTGGCTACGGCGCAGCCAGCTTGACCGAGCGAATCTACGGCTGGCCGGCCTCCGCGCACCGCGAGGGCGCTGCCGGATTGTTGATCTGCACCACTGCGTCAGATAGCGAAGGCACCCTCGGCGGACTCGTCGCGCTCTCAGAGCCGACTCGACTGCAGGGGCTGGTGATCTCGGCACTTCGCCGAGCTGCCCGGTGCTCGTCGGACCCAGTGTGCGCCATGCGCACTCCGAGTGACCCGGAGGACTTCCTGCACGGGGCGGCGTGCCACTGCTGCACGTTCGCATCGGAGACATCGTGCGAAAGGGCGAACCGATTCCTCGACCGCCGGTTTCTGCTCACATTGCCCAGCGCGCACGGCAAACCTGTGCCGGGGTTCTTCGGGAGCCCTGATGTCCGATGATCCGCTGAAACAACTGGGGGAGTACCTGACAGCAACCGAGGCCGAAAGCCTAGCAGTGCTCATCGACGCCGGTGAGCATATCGCGCATGCACTCGTAACGGTGAACCACTCCCGTCGCGAGATTGTCGCAAAATTGTTGAACTCAGCGGGAATTGGACATACAGAACCAGCTCTGTCGGTGGCGGTGCTCCGCGGGATCGCAGGTGCAAAGTCTGGATAGCGTCCCGGGGAGTGGTGGACTTCGGATCTGGCGTGGTTCACGCGTTGTGATCAACGAGTCATGGTGAACGC
>NZ_JBJIAK010000098.1:0-6700 GCF_045310915.1 Mycobacterium sp. SMC-17
GAGCACGCCCACTACAGCGCCCTCGACCGAGAGCGTCAACCCGTATAGCAGCGGCGGAAAACCTGGGGCGGTTCACCGCTGGTCGCAACGCACACGCCGAAATGGCCCGAGAACTTGGCGAATCCGACCGCCTCGAACGCCGCCATCTCCTCGTGTCGAGCTTGCACGAACTGCGGACTATCGTCCGCGCGCCCCCACGCCGCGAGTAGGCCGTTGATCCCGTCGCCAGGGAAGCCGAAAACTTGTTTCACACCCCAGTCCCGCAATCGGGCTAACAACACATCCGCAACCGTGTCCGACAAAGTGATCACTTCCCAACGATTCTCGAGCGCTCGCGCTACGTGGCCCGCAGCATCACAAATAGCGGCATCCCCGTTTTGCGCCTCCTGACACCTGCCGTGACCAACTCTTAGGTAAATCCCAGGTCTGAGGACGCGACGGCAGTTGCAGATCCGGTGTCGTCGGTCGCCTACGCGATCGAAGCCGCACTGCGGGCCCTCGACGGTGATCTGGCGTTGCTGATTCCAGCAATGTCAGCAGTGCTGCTGATCATTGCCTTGGTGGTGGTGAACTACCAGCAGCTGATCGCTCGGTATCCGAGAGGTGGCGGAGCCTCAGCCGCGACCGGCGAGGCCTTCGGCGAAAGCCGGGCCCCCGCCGGGCCCGACCACCCGTGGAGTTGCTTCGTGATCGAGTTGAATTGCCTGGACAACCCCTGAGCGCAGTGAGTCCAAACGGCCGCTGACTGCCTCAACGACTGAGGTTGTAACTCCAGTTCACGACACGAATATGTCTATGCCACTGCAGTATTCGTGAGTCGGTCATCAATCCCGTCCTTCGCTGATGCCGCCGCGATCACCGCGCAGGCGCGGGTTGTGTCGTGAACGTTTCGGTAGCATATTGCAATAGTTGCCAAGTGCGGGAATGGATCAGCTTCGCGATGAGGCGAGGCGGGGATCACTCATCTGCCGCGCCAGGACGCAAATACAGGAGTACACGATGGCCAGTCCCCACGCCGCAACCGTTATCGAGCTCGACAGGCGAGCTTCGCACGCCGGAAGGAATGCATCGCTCCGACGTTCCGCGGATGGCCGGAAAGTCGCCGATACGGGCCCGCTTCGGAAAACCAGCACCGCACTTGGGGACGTCGCCACGAAGCGCATTGCCCTTGGCGGCACTGAACAGTTGCCGCGATATCGGGGCGGCGTCGTAGGTGACGCGGCAGCGATGACCTCGTTCATCTGCCGTCGTCTGATGGGCGACTACATGGTGGATGAGTTCGGCTATGACGCCGAGTTCGCCGAACAGGTAGTGCTGCCGGTGTTACGTCCACTGTTCAACACATGGTTTCGGGTTGACGTTGTTGGTGTGAACAATATTCCCTTCGACGGTCCGGCACTGATCGTGGCCAACCATGCGGGGGTGTTGCCGCTCGATGCGCTGATGACATCGGTCGCGGTTCATGACCACCATCCCGCCCGCCGCGCCGTACGGATCTTGGCCGCAGACCTGGTGTTCACGCTGCCCTTGCTCGGTCCGATTGCACGCAAGGCCGGTCACACGTTGGCCTGCGCTCCGGACACGCACCGCCTCCTGACGAACGGCGAATTGGCAGCTGTTTTCCCCGAGGGGTACAAGGGGCTGGGTAAGTGCTTCGGCGATCGGTACCGTTTGGCCCGTTTCGGTCGCGGCGGCTTCGCGGCAGCGGCGCTGCGGGCGGGTGCGCCGATTATTCCGTGCGCGATCGTGGGATCCGAGGAGATCTATCCGATGGTGGCCAACGTGGGGCCGCTGGCCCGAATGCTGGGCCTGCCGTATTTCCCGATCACACCTACGTTCCCGTTGACTGGCCTGATGGGCTTGGCGCCCCTGCCATCGAAGTGGTCGATCGAATTCGGCACGCCCATAAGGACATCGAGCTGTATTGATGCCGAGGACCCGATGGTCGTGTTTGGCCTCGCAGACCATGTTCGTCAAACCATCAGCTGCCTGCTGCGGCAACGGTTGGCCGCGCGGAACAATGTCTTCACCGGTTGATACCCAGAAGCAGCCCGGGCGTGGACTGAATGGGGATGTGCGGCACGGTGGAGAAGCTTCCGAGTTCCTCAGGCCGCCGCAGCCGCCCGTATGCGGTGATTCCCACCTCGCAGCACACGCAATCGTCACCGCAGTCCTCATGGCTGCGGCACTGGCGCTGGCGGTCTCCCTGTTATTCGGCGGCGACGCGCCACCCCGGTGTGCGATCGGCACACGCACTCCGACCTGCACCCGCGTGTAGCCGAGCACGCAGCGATCTGAAAAGGACTACACCACAAGATGATCCGACAGGAGCAACAATGACCAACCTCACCGCGGTCGAAACCGCGATCGAGCCACGCTGATGGACACCGTCATGAGCCGTCAACAGCTAACCACCGTTCAGCTCCGCCCCGGAGTGCGGGCTCTCGACCGCGCTGAGGGAGTGCTGATGGCCTTACGGCGCTGCAGCTGCGACGACGCCTTCGGTGAATTACTCGAAGCAGCGCGCCGCCAGCACGTACCAGTCTTCACGATTGCTTCGGCGCTCGTTGAGTTGGTGGATGGCAGCAACACCTTGGCTAGCGATCCGATCGCCTCAGCCGCCGCCAACAGACAATGGGGCGAGCTCATTGCCTGTCACCGTCGGCCCAGCTGACCTCTCGAACGCACTCGGACTCACGTTGGGCCCGGACTCCATTCCGCGGGTGCGGGCACGGAACCGAGGCGAACACGGCAGCACCACAGCACTTGTCGCTGACACGGCCGCCGACCAGTTGACCAGGCCGGAGCGAGGCGGTTAACGGCGCGAACGGCGCAGCACCACCGTGACCAACGCGAAGCCCTCGCTGCAGGCAGGGCGGATACATGCGGGTTCGACGGGCTACTTGCGGCGGCGAAGACCCTCTTTGGGCGGCACGGCGATCCAGCCGAATGCTGCGGTGAACATCATTGCGTAGCTGCACGCCGCAACGACATACACCCCGCCGGCGATGCCGGGAGCCACGAAGACCGCGCTGCCGATCATCGCCGCACCAATGAGGAACACCGGCGCCGCGGCAGTGCGTCGCCGACGCCGAATCCGGGTCGCAGATGTCATTTCATCGAACTGGCGGGCCAGTCGCGGTGCGGCCAGCTCCAACTCATCTGAGATTTGTTCAAGAATCTGCTGTTCGCGTTGCGACGGCTCCATGGCGCACCTCCCATGCCACATCGACAGCCAGGTGATTCCCGCACGTCACTGTCCGGTTCCATGCGGGCCGTTGCCGTATAGTGTTGCTTATAACAATAGTTGCAGTGTATTCCCATCTCTGAGTTTGAGCGCTCGCTGCACGGAAAACGGTTCTGCGGAAGTCCCTTTGCTTGTGGGAGGTGCACCATTCCCGAAGTCGAACTCAGTGCGGGCCGACTGCATTATCGCGACCGCGGTAGCGGACCGTGCGTCCTGCTGGTCCACGGATTGTTCGTCGACGGCACTGTGTGGGAGCCATTGGTGCATCTACTCGAAGGACATTCGCGGTGCGTCATACCGGACCTACCGCTGGGCGCGCACTCGGTACCGATGAACGGTGCCGACCTGTCCCCGCCGGCGCTTGCGGCAATGCTGGCCGAGTTCATCGAGCGGTTGCAGCTGTCCAACGTCACCGTGGTCGGAAACGACACCGGCGGTGCCTTGTGCCAGATTCTGTGCGCCCATCACCCCGACGTTGTCTACCGGTTGGTGCTGACCAATTGCGATGCGTTCGACCATTTTCCGCCCGCGGTTTTTCGCCCCATCGAAGCGGCCGGGGCTTACGTTCCCGGCCTCATCGCCGGCCTGGACCTGCTGTTGCGTATGCCGTGGTTTCGACGAGCGGCGCTGACCGTCGTACCGCTGACGATCCGGCCGTTACCCGACGCGCTGCTCAGAGAATGGTTTGCCCCGCTTCGTGACGCCCGCATCCGCGCGGACCTACAGACTGTGCTACAGGGGATTTCGTGCAAGCACACGCTCGACGCTGCCAAACGTTTGCAGCAATTTCCGCGGCCTGCGCTCGTCGTATGGGGCGCGCAAGACCGCTTTTTCCCGCTGTCGGACGCGGCGCGACTGACCCAGACGCTGCCCTACGCGCGGCTGGAAGTCGTCGACGACGCCCGCACGTACATTCAGTTCGACCAGCCGCAGCGGCTTGCCGAGTTGGTGCTCGAGCATATGCGGTAGCTCGCTGACGCCGCCCCCGCAAGGTCCGTTGCGTTCTGCATCCCCGTCGATGCGAGGTACCGCGAAATCCCTATCTCCACAACGTAAATCATGCCCAAGACGGCCTTCCACCGCGGCCGGAGGACTTGGTTACATGCCGTACTGCGGCAGTACTAACGCATCGCTGATTTCACGGCGCCAAATCCGCTGACCTAACCAGGGCAGCGCGAGCAGTTTGGTGGCCTGATTGCGCGCCCACACTCCCATCGGGGTGGTCGGGGCGAACACTGCGGCGAAGCGGCGAGCGGCGGCTTGTTTTCCTTCGATGAATCCGCGCAGCAGACGCTCTTGGCGCGCGAACGCGCGACGGTAATCGGTGTCGGCGCGGTTGAGTTCACCGGCAAGCACGTACGCCTGCGCCATCGCCAAGCCGGTGCCTTCCCCGGCCAGCAGCGATACCGCGCTGGCGGCGTCGCCGATCAACGCGACCCGTCCGTTGGACCACCGGTCCATGATGATCTGGCTCATGTGGTCGAAATAGATGTCCTCTGTTCGCTCCAGTGCCGCGAGAATTTGCGGACATTCCCACCCAGCTGTTCCGAGGACATGCCACAGGGCGTGTTTGATGCCGTCGATCGTGCGGGGGGGCGGGGCCGGGTAGCCGATCGTCGGTGAACACGGTGAGAAACATGGTGCGATCGCCCCGCATCGCGAAACGGCTGATCATGCGTCCCGGACTACTGTGCGCGAGATAGACCAATTCGTCGCGTGGTCGGTAGCCGGGGACCTCGAACGCCGCTACCTGGTATCCCAGATCGGTTTCGAACCGATCGTCGGGGCCGAACACCGCCCGTCGCACCGCTGAATGCGTGCCATCTGCACCAATGACCAAATCGAAGGATTGTGGTCGCCCGCTGCGCGGGCGCACCTTGACACCGACCTCTGATTGTTCGATGTCGACCACGCGTGACCCGAACCTGGTGGACACCTGACCCTCGACGGAGTTGAAGATCATGCGTGCCAGGTCACCGCGTGCCACACTGGTGAATCGTCCGTCTGCCATGCGGCGCAGGGCGCGCGTGTTGAATCCACCAACGCGGCCACCATTCTGGTCGACCAGGCGGAGCTGTTCGACGTCGTAGCCGGCCGCGTGCACCTGTGCTGCGAGTCCCATCTTCTCGGCGACCTCGTACCCGACGCCCCAGAAGTCGACGATGTAGCCACCGTCGCGCAGCTCGGGCGCCGCCTCGAACACGGTGACATCGAAGCCGCTGCGGTGCAACCAGAATGCTGCCGTGGTCCCGGCGATCCCAGCGCCGACGATGGCGATCTTCATGAGTTTGTTCTTCGGATCACGCCACGGCGTGCAAACCTCCGCGCGCCCTGGTTGTGCATGCGGCCTCCTCGTGCTGCGCGTGGCCGGCGACGCGGTCACTTCAGCGCATTACCTATTATCGCATAATGCAACAGTTGCCGTTCGCGATCATTGGAGGTTGGCGCCGGTCGGTACGACAGCGCGGCGCCGCCCTGCCCAGGAGGACCGGCTATCGCGGGAACTTCGGAACGCGCCTGCGCAGCGCCGCAATCTGCATGGCGATGATTGCGGCATTTGTGCCACTATCCGGATGCGACACGCGGGTGCCCGACCGCCGTGACGACATCAACCGACTCAGCGCGCAACTGGGCTCGATGCCCGGGGTGCAAGCCGCTCACGCCGACTATGCCAACCACTGGGCCGAGGGCGCAGTGATGTTCGCCATCCACCTCGACGCCACGGAGAGCCTCACCGCCGACGAGCTGGCCTCGGTCGTGGATACCTACCTCCAAAATCTCGCATCGGGCCGATACCGCGACTATCACACCGAACTCGAGATCCGCCGCGGCTGGAACGTCTTCGCCGTAGACAGCAGTGACCGGCCTATTGCGAACACAACGCAAATCCTCGACCAGGCCCGCAACTGGATTGCCCTGCGCACCACGCTGCCGGGGGCCACTGTTGCACTGCGGTCCACGATCAGTCACCCGTTGGCGCACTTGAGCCCCAGGGAGATCGGGAGTTCGAACCGAGCGGATATCGAGCTTCCCGAAGGCACACAAAGCATGGACATCGCCGGCGCGGTCAGCACCATCGCAGCCCGATTCCCCTACCTGGCGGTGCTGAACTGGACGGTCAGCGCAGCACGGGCACAAGACCAGATCGCGTATACCGGGCGCTTCCCGACGGCCGCCGAACTCGAACTCTGGCGCCGGTTGACCACCGATCAAACCATCGCTCATACCGACAGCATGCAGATCAACGGACCCGTCACTCCACCGGTATGGCTTTCCGAAGCAACGGGCACCGACGCCCTTGACGTGGCCCTCGCCCTCGCCACCCAGCACCTACCCCTGGCCGCAGCATTGCCCGCTCCGGTCCTTTACACCGCAGGTGTTGACGACGCCTGAAAACTGACCCCCTGTCGACGGGTGAATTTTGACCCCCGTCATTGATAGGAGGGTGATTTC
>NZ_JBJIAK010000099.1:0-6680 GCF_045310915.1 Mycobacterium sp. SMC-17
CGACTGGCTACGTCCCGACTGGCTACGTCCCGACTGCGAACGGCCCGACTGCGACTGCGAACGGCCCGACTGCGCACGCCCGGGAGCCTGCAGGCCACCCGTGCTGCGGCGGCGGCGACGCTGCGCCTGACCCGCAGTGGCCGTCTTGGCCGGCCGGTTTCCGCCACGCGGCGCGGGCGCCTCCTTGGGTGCGGGCGCGCGGTACGGCGCGATCTCGCCAACCAGCGCCTGCACCGACGCAGAATCGGCGACGACCTCCTGCGGACGGGCGGTGATACCGGCCTTGCGCAGCAGCTGCTGGGCGTCCTTGCGTTGCTCGGGCAGCACGACGGTGACGACGTCGCCGGCGCTCCCGGCTCGGGCCGTACGGCCCGAGCGGTGCAGGTATGCCTTGTGCTCGGCGGGCGGGTCCACATGGACCACGAGTTCGACCTCGTCGACGTGGACACCGCGCGCGGCGATGTCGGTGGCGACGAGGACGCGCGCCTCTCCCGAGCTGAATGCGGCCAGGTTGCGGTCACGCGCCGGCTGGGACAGGTTGCCGTGCAGGTCGACCGACGGCACGCCGGCCTCGGTGAGCTGCCGGGCCAGCTTGCGGGCCTGGTGCTTGGTGCGCATGAACAGGATGCGCCGGCCGGTGCCCGACGCCAGCCGCTGCACCAGGTCGCGCTTCTCCGCCGCACCGGCGACGTGGAACACATGGTGGGTCATGGCCGGCGGCGGCGCGTCGATCTCGTCGACCGAGTGGGTGATCGGGTCGGACAGGAAGCGCCGCACCAGCTTGTCGACGCCGTTGTCGAGCGTCGCCGAGAACAGCAGCCGCTGACCGCCGGCAGGGGTGGCCGCGAGAATTCGGGTGACACCCGGCAGGAAGCCGAGGTCGGCCATGTGGTCGGCCTCGTCCAGCACGGTGATCTGCACGGCGTCGAGGCTCACCAGCTTCTGCTTCATGAGGTCTTCGAGACGGCCCGGGCAGGCGATGACGATGTCGACGCCCGCCTGCAGCGCCGCCACCTGACGGTTCTGCGACACGCCACCGAAGATGGTGGTGACGTTCAGCCCGACTGCGCTGGCCAGCGGTTCGACGGTCGCGGCGATCTGGGTGGCAAGCTCGCGGGTCGGGGCCAGCACCAGACCGGTGGGACGCGACGGGCGTCGCGCGGCGCCGGCCAGCCGCGCCACGAGCGGAATGGAGAAGGCCAGCGTCTTGCCGCTGCCCGTGCGGCCGCGGCCGAGCACGTCCCGGCCCGCGAGGGTGTCGGGCAGGGTGCTGACCTGGATCGGGAAGGGCGCGGCGATACCGCGTCCGGCGAGCGAGGCGACGAGCGCCTCGGGAACGCCGAGCTCGGCGAACGACGATGATTGTTCTGCGGACATGAGGGATTACAGCCTTTCAGGCACGGTGGGTCGACAATGCCGGCGGCAATATCGGTCGCCGCGAGAAATGCTGGTGCAGAGGGAACTGAAGGCTCTCAGCCGTTCCACGACGTGATCGGCGGCCATGACCTGCGAAGGTGCGCAGCCGATGTTGGTCAAAGCCTAGTGCCGAACGAGTCGCCTGCGGACGACCGCCTATGGCCCCGCCCCGCCCGCGGCGCCAAACACCTTGCCCCGCAAGCGGTATCGCCTCGGTGTGATTTCACCCACGGTCGACCGGTACGGGCGTACCGAAGAATCGACACGCTCGACAAATTTTCGGCAAACACCGGATACCGGCAAGGTCACAGTGCGACGATGCGAAACGGGTGCCGATGAGCAGATCGGCGACGTCGAAAGGGGGCGAGGGATGCGCACACTCGGACGCACGATTCCCGCAACGCTGGCCGTGATGCTGACGGTGCTCGGCACGGTCCTGCTCGGCGTGGTGTCGATGGTCACGGCCGCGTTCACCCTCGCCGCGACCGCGCTGATCGTCCCGGGCACCGGCACACCCAACGCCAACATCGTGCCCGGCTACCGGGAGAACGCGGACACCTACTACATCGCACCGTTCAACCCGGCGTGCACGCTTCAGAACAACTGCAACCTGCAAGGCATCAACTATCCCGCCCAGTTCTGGCCGATCCCGCTGCCCGGCTGGGGCGGACTGTCCGGCGCCAAGTGGAACGACTCGACGGGCCAGGGCATCCAAGCTCTGGATACGGCGCTACAGCTGGCCCTGCCGACAGCGACGCCCCAGAATCCCGTCATCATCTTCGGCTACTCCCAGGGCGGCAACATCGTCAGCCGTGAGAAGGCCACGCTGTCGGGTCTCACCGATGCCCAGAAGGCCAAACTGGCGTTCGTCATGATTGGCAACACCAACCGGCCCAACGGCGGCCTGTTCGAACGACTGGCCTTCCTGGGCACCGTGCCGATCTGGGACGTCACCTTCGGCCTGCCGGCACCCACCAACACCGGCATCAAGACCACCGACATCGCGTTCGAGTACGACGGCGTCGCCGACTTCCCGCTGTACCCGATCAACCTGCTCGCCGACCTCAACGCCATCGCCGGTTTCTGGTACACCCATGGCACCTACCTGGCACCCAACGAGAACAGCGATGCCGGCGAGATCCCCGACCTCGAGTACACGCCCACAGAGTTGGACGCCGCGTTGAAGGACCCGGCGAACCAGACCACATACGGCGACACCACGTACATCACGATCCCGACCAAGACCCTGCCGATCGTGCGGCCGTTCCTGGAGTTCGGCGGCTTCACCCACACCAGCTTCATCATCAAGCCGCTGGTCGACCTCGTCTCACCGGTACTGCGCGTGCTCATCGACACCGGCTACGACCGCAGCCTCAGCCCCGGCGTCCCGGCACCGTTCCGGTTGATCCCGCTGCTCAACCCGATCACGCTGACGCAGGACCTGATCAACGCGGCCGGCGCGGGCGTCAAGGCCGCGATCAGCGACATCACCGGCGGCAAGGTGCAGCTTCCGATCGCCGCGACCACCCCCGCCCCGACCCCGGCGACGGTGGCGGCCCGCAACGTGTCGAGCACACCGACGGCGGTGTCCGCCACGCCGACCGGTGACACCAAGGTCGCGCCCGTCACGGCACCGAAGGTGACGACGACGGCCGATACCAAGGACACCGATACCAAGGACACCGACACCAAGACCCCGGACACCAAGGTGACCGACCCGGAGACCCCGGACACCAAGGTGACCGACAAGACCCCCGACACGACCGGCCCGAAGCAGGACCCGAAGCCCGGCACCGATCAGGGCCCGGCCAAGGACGGCCAGACCTCGGCCGGCGAGAAGGGTGGCGACAAGGCCACTGACAAGGGCGACAAGGCCACCGACAAGAACTCGGACAAGGCCAAGAAGCCGAAGAAGGACAAGAAGGTCAAGACCCCCAAGGCCGTGAAGCCGGCTGCCGACAAGGCCGACAAGCCGGCCAAGGCTGCCGCCTGATCAGGCGGTGGCGAACTCGCCGAGGCTGGCGGCCAGGGCCATCGGCACCCAGCCCTTGATCCGGGTGCCGTCGGCGGTGTGCTCGGTGGCCTCGACACGACCTTCGGCGTGCACCCGGGCCACGAGGTCGCCCCGCTCGTAGGGAATGGTCACGTCGACGGCCGCGTCGGTCGGCTCGACCAGCTCGCACATGCGCAGCCGCAGCCGGTCCAGCCCCTCACCGGTGTGCGCGGACACGAACACGGCGTCCGGCAACGCGCGCCGCAGGTGGGCCAGCGACAGATCCCCGGCGGCGTCGATCTTGTTGACCACCAACAACTCTCGTGGAGCAGTGATGTCGTACTCGGCGACGACTTCGCCGACGACCTTGCGTACCGCGTTGATCTGCGCCAGCGGATCGGCGTCGGAGCCGTCGACCACGTGCACGAGCAGGTCGGCGTCGACGACCTCCTCCAGCGTCGACCGGAACGCCTCGACCAGCTGGGTCGGCAGGTGCCGCACGAACCCGACGGTGTCGGTCAGGGTGAAGGGCCGGCCGTCGTCCAACTGTCCACGGCGCGTCGTCGGTTCGAGGGTGGCGAACAGCGCGTTCTGCACCAGCACGCCCGCGCCGGTGAGGGCGTTCAGCAGGCTGGACTTGCCCGCATTGGTGTAGCCGACGATCGCGACGGACGGGGTGTCGCTGACCCGGCGGCTGTGCCGCTGGGTGTCGCGAATCTTCTTCATGTCCTTGATCTCGCGGCGCAGCTTGGCCATCCGCTCGCGGATCCGTCGCCGGTCGGTCTCGATCTTGGTTTCACCGGGACCACGGGTACCCACGCCGCCACCGGCACCACCGGCACGACCACCGGCCTGCCGGGACATCGACTCACCCCAGCCGCGCAGGCGCGGCAGCATGTACTCCATCTGGGCCAGCGACACCTGGGCCTTGCCCTCGCGGCTGGTGGCGTGCTGGGCGAAGATGTCGAGGATCAGCGCGGTGCGGTCGATGACCTTGACCTTCACCACCTTTTCCAGCGAGTTCAGCTGCGCGGGGCTCAGTTCACCGTCACAGATGACGGTGTCGGCGCCGGTGGCGAGCACGATCTCGCGCAACTCCTGGGCCTTGCCGGAGCCGATGTACGTCGAGGCGTCCGGTTTGTCGCGGCGCTGGATGAGGCCTTCGAGCACCTCGGAGCCGGCGGTCTCGGCGAGCGCGGCGAGTTCGGCGAGGCTGTTGTCGGCGTCGGCCGACGTACCGTCGGTCCAGACACCGACCAGCACCACGCGTTCGAGGCGCAGCTGGCGGTATTCGACTTCGGAGATGTCGGCCAGTTCGGTCGACAGACCGGCAACGCGGCGCAGTGCCGCCCGGTCTTCGAGGGCTAGTTCACCGACGCTGGGTGTTTCGGGATAGGTCATAGGTAGTTATCGATGGTGCCCGCAAAGTCAGCGGGCCGCATCTGAATTTCCTTCGTTCTCGTGCCACCATTCGGCGGCCAGTTCGCCGTGCGCCAGCAGCACCGACGGCCCACGCAGGTAGCTGGTGTCCGCGGTGATGGTCACGCTGACCTCGCCGCCGGGGATCACCACCCGCAGGCTGCCGGTGTCCGCGCCGGTGTGGTTCAGTGCTGCCAACGTCGCAGCGACCGTTCCGGTTCCACAGGAGCGGGTTTCGCCCACGCCGCGCTCGTGCACCCGCATGGCCACCACCCCGTTGGCGGGCGCGGTCAGCACCTCGACGTTGACGCCCTCGGGGAACTGGTCGGCGTCGAAGGACACCGGCGCCGCGATGTCCAGCGCGGTGAGCCCGGCCATGTTCAGCGCCGGATCGACGCACGCCAGGTGCGGGTTGCCGACGTCGACGGCCAGGCCCTCGAAGGTCCGGCCGGCGATGACCGCCTTGCCGTGCCCGTACGAACGGGCCTTGCCCATCTCGACGGTGACCTCGGCGTTGACCGCGTCGGCGCCGTGCAGGGTCACCGGACGCGGCCCGGCCAGGGAACCGACCACGAATTCGTCACGGTGCTCGAGCCCGGAGGCGCGCAGGTAGTGCGCGAAGACACGGACGCCGTTGCCGCACATCTGGGCGATGGAGCCGTCGGCGTTGCGGTAGTCCATGTACCAGTCGTCGGCGGCCACGCCGTCGGGCAGGCGGTCGAACACGCCGGCCTCCTGTGCGGCCCCGGCCTTGGTGACCCGCAGCAGGCCGTCGGCCCCCAGTCCGCGGCGCCGGTCGCACAACGCGGCGATGACCGAGGGGGTCAGCTTCAGTTCGGCGTCGACATCGGGCAGCACCACGAAGTCGTTCTGGGTGCCGTGCCCTTTCGAAAACCGCACAGCTTCAGGATACGTGGCGCCACCGACGCGCCACCTCGGCTGCGTTGTCCGGAGCGTCACCGGCCAGCCAGACGATCCGGTGATCGCGCCGGAACCACGACCGCTGCCGGCGCACGTAGCGCCGGGTGCCGATGAACGTCCGCTCCTTGGCTTCTGCCATCGCGGCATCGGCCGTAGCGGGGTCGCCCCCGGCGTCCAGCGCCGCCAGCACCTGCGCGTAGCCCAGGGCCCGGGCCGCCGTCACTCCGTCGCGCAGGCCGCGGGCACGCAGCGCCACCACCTCCTCGACCAGCCCGGAGGCGAACATCAAGTCGGTACGGCGCTGCAGCCGGTCATCGAGAACCTCTGTGTCCCAGTCCAATCCGACGATCAGGGTGTCCCAGCGCGGGGCCCCGATCTGTGGCGCCGACGCCGCGAACGGCTGCCCGGTGAGTTCGACGACCTCGAGCGCCCGCACGATGCGCCGGCCGTCGGTGTTCAGGATCGACGCGGCGGCCTCGGGGTCGACGCGCGCCAGCTCGCCGTGCAGGGCGGTGACCCCGACCTCGGCCAGCCGGTCCTCCCACCGGGCCCGCACCGCGGGATCGGTCGCCGGGAACGACCATTCGTCGAGCAGTGCCTGGATGTACATCATCGATCCGCCGACGATCACCGGCACGGCGCCGCGAGCGGCGATGTCCTCGATGTCGGCCGCGGCGGCCGCCTGGTACTTCGCGACGGTCGCGTTGTCGGTGACCTCGAGGACGTCGAGCTGGTGGTGCACGATGCCGCGCCGCTCGGGCACCGTCAGCTTGGCGGTGCCGATGTCCATGCCGCGGTAGAGCTGCATGGCGTCGGCGTTCACGATCTCGCCGCCCAGCTGTTCGGCGAGGTCGAGTGCCAGGGCCGACTTGCCGGTGCCGGTGGGGCCGACGACCGCGATGGGCCTCACTGCGCGGTCCAGGTACCGACG
>NZ_JBJIAK010000100.1:0-6451 GCF_045310915.1 Mycobacterium sp. SMC-17
CATTTTCGAGAGACCTCGACCTCTATCCCGGCAACGACGCGCCAACCACCTCTACACCCTCATCTGTGAAGAGCCCGCAAACTGTGCAAGGTGATCGCACCAGTCACCTAGGCTATAGGCGCGTGACCTGCGGTCGGTTCTAAATGCTCTTGACCTGTGGAAATGTGCAATGGCGACAATATTGTTGAAAACAATTGTCAATAAGTGGTGCAACATCGGAGGGGATTTATCTGAACATGAGCGAACTGGTGACTGTGTACCCCGCGAACCTCGGTACGAGGGTGGTGACGTGGTAGTGGCTCCTGCGACGGGGGAGGCTCAGCGAGCTGAACTCCACAAGACGATCTGGCGCATCGCCAACGATCTGCGTGGCGCAGTCGATGGCTGGGACTTCAAGAGCTATGTCCTCGGTATGCTGTTCTACCGCTTTATCTCCGAGAACCTAACCGTCTATCTGAACCAACTGGAGTGCGAGGCCGGTCAAGCGGACTTCGACTACACCGCGCTCAGTGACAGGAATGCCGAGTTCGGTCGCGAGGAGACGGTCAAAGAGAAGGGCTTCTATATCCTTCCGAGCGAGCTGTTCATCAATGTCCGTAAGCGGGCCGCCAAGGACGAGAACCTGAACGAGACACTTCAGAAAGTCTTCAAGAACATCGAAGGTTCCGCTGTCGGCGCTGATAGCGAAGACGACTTAAAGGGCCTGTTCGATGACCTGGACGTCAATAGCCCAAAACTGGGCAACACCGTCGCCAAGCGCAACGAGAAACTCGTCAAACTACTCGACGCCATCGGTAATCTGCCGCTCGGAAACTTCGAAGACAACTCGATCGATCTTTTCGGCGACGCCTACGAGTACCTCATGCAGATGTACGCCTCCCAAGCTGGCAAGTCCGGTGGCGAGTACTACACACCCCAGGAGGTCTCGGAACTACTGGCGCGCATCACGGTGGTCGGCAAGAAGTCGGTCAACAAGGTGTACGACCCGGCCTGCGGATCAGGTTCCCTGCTGCTGAAGTTCGCCAAGGTTCTCGGCAAAGATAAAGTGCGCCAAGGATTCTTCGGTCAGGAGATCAACCTCACCACATACAACCTGGCACGCATCAACATGTTCCTGCACGACGTCAACTACGAAAAGTTTGACATCGCGCACGGTGACACGCTGCTCGATCCGGCGCACTGGGACGACGAGCCGTTCGATGCGATCGTCTCCAACCCCCCGTACTCAATCAAGTGGGAGGGCGATGCCAATCCGCTGCTGATCAACGATCCTCGCTATGCCCCAGCGGGCGTGCTAGCGCCCAAGTCGAAGGCCGACCTGGCCTTCACAATGCACATCCTCAGCTGGCTGGCGGTCAACGGTACGGCCGCGATCGTAGAGTTTCCTGGTGTGCTCTACCGAGGTGGTGCGGAGCGCAAGATTCGCCAGTACCTGGTTGACAACAACTATGTTGACGCTGTCATCCAACTGCCGCCGGATCTATTCTTTGGTACCACGATCGCGACTTGCATTATCGTGCTAAAGAAGTCGAAAAGGGATAATGGAGTGCTCTTCGTCGATGCATCGACGGAATTCAAGCGCGTCGGTAACAAGAATAAACTCCTTCCAGAGAACCAGCAGCATGTTCTCGATGCTCTCACGGACCGCGAAGATGTTGACCACCTGTGTCGACTAGTATCCAATGAAGATGTCGCTGCGAACGATTACAACATTGCAGTTTCTTCTTATGTCGGGCAGAAAGACACCCGCGAAATTATCGACGTCGCCGAACTCAACACTGAGATCGGCCGCATCGTCGCCCGCCAGCAACAACTTCGCGCCGCAATCGACGACATCGTCGCGGACCTTGAGGGGGCAAAGTGAGCCGCCTCGACGAACTTGTCGCTGAAATGGCTCCGAACGGTGTGCCCTACTTGCGGATTGGTGACATTGCGCAGGTTGGGACGGGCAGTACCGATCGCAAGGATGCGATTGCGGACGGCGAGTATCCGTTCTACGTCCGATCGAAAGAGATTCTTCGCAGTGACACGTATGAGTTCGACGAGGATGCTGTCTTGATCCCAGGAGAGGGCGGGATTGGCGACATCTTTCACTTCGTGAGTGGCAAGTACTCGCTGCACCAGCGCGCCTACAGAATCAGTTTTCAAACGCCGATGATCGATACAAAATATGCTTACTATGTGTTTTCGGTCCACTTCAAGAAGTTTATTCTTCAGAAGGCTGTGAGCGCGACAGTAACCTCGATCCGGAAACCGATGATCACAGATTTTCGGATTCCCGTGCCGCCTCTAGCGGTGCAGCAGGAGATTGTACGATTATTGGATCAGTTTGTGCAGTTGGAAACAGGCCTAGAAGCAGAACTAGAAGCAGAACTGCTGGCTCGACGGTCTCAGCACGCTCACTACCGAGATTCGCTATTGAAGTTTGGTGCAGATGGTTGCGAATGGTTAACTCTTCGCGAGGCGGCAATTGACTTTGGACGTGGAAAGTCAAAGCATCGTCCGCGCAACGATGCAAAGCTATACGGCGGGCGCTACCCGTTCATCCAGACTGGAGATGTCAGGAATGGCAGCCATCTCATTACCGAATACACGCAAACCTACAATGAAGTTGGCTTAGCCCAGAGCAAGCTCTGGCCGAGGGGGACTATATGTATCACTATTGCAGCTAATATCGCCGAAACAGGTATTCTGGACTTTGATGCGTGCTTCCCGGACAGTGTGATCGGGATGGTTGTAAATCCTGAAAAGACTTCTCAGTATTATGTGGAATACCTATTGCAATCACTAAAAGCGGACTTGGCGGCGAAAGGGCGAGGAAGCGCGCAAGCGAACATCAATCTCGCGACGTTCGAAAACGAGCGCTTTCCCTTCCCCTCCCTCGAGGAACAAGAGCACATAGTAGAGATCCTCGACAAGTTTGACGTGCTGGTGAGCGATCTCTCTGCCGAGCTGTCTGCCGAGCTCAAAGCCCGCCGCAAGCAATATGAGTACTACCGCGACCGCCTGCTGACTTTCGAGGAGGTGCAGGTATGACCGAGGCCAAAGCAGTCTGCTATGACCCGATCGCCGTCTCTGCCGAGAGCACGGTTGTCGCGGAATTCGTACCTTGCGGCAAGGCGGCTGATTCGTACCAGTCGGAGGCCGACCTTGAGCGTGAGTTCATCAGAATCCTGCAGTCGCAGGAGTACGAATATTTGTCTATTACGACTGAACAAGACCTCATAGCCAACCTCCGTGCGAATCTTGAAGCGCTGAACGGCATTACGTTCACCGACTCCGAGTGGAAGCGGTTCTTCACCGAGAAGGTCGCCGGTGCGAACGAAGGCATCGAGGATAAGACCGTCCGTATCCAGGAAGACTACGTCCGGATCCTGACGCGCGACGATGGCTCGACCAAGAACATCAAGCTGATCGACAAAACGAACATCCACAACAACAAGCTGCAGGTGATCAACCAGTACGAGGCCGGCCAGTGCGAGGGCGGCGCCAAGTACTCCAACCGATACGACGTGACGGTGCTCGTCAACGGCCTGCCGATGGTGCACATCGAGCTGAAGCGGCGCGGTGTCGCCATACGTGAGGCGTTCAACCAGATTAATCGCTACCAGAGGGACAGTTTCTGGGCCGGCTCTGGCCTGTTCGACTATGTGCAGCTGTTCGTCATAAGCAACGGCACGCATACGAAGTACTACAGTAATACGACGCGTCGCCAACACATCAAGGATGCCGCGGGATCATCGAAGGCCAAGAAGACGAGCAACTCGTTTGAGTTCACGTCATGGTGGGCGGATGCGGCCAATAGGCCGATTCAAGACCTAACGGCCTTCGCGACAACGTTTTTCGCGCGGCACACATTGCTCAACATCCTGACGAAGTACTGCGTCCTCACTGCCGACCGGCTACTGCTGGTTATGCGTCCGTATCAGATTGTCGCGACCGAGCGAATCCTCCAGAAGATCGATATCTCGACCAACTACAAGCAACTAGGCACCCTGGCCGCCGGCGGGTACATCTGGCACACCACCGGTTCGGGCAAGACCCTGACGTCGTTCAAGACTGCCCAGCTGGCGTCGAAGCTCACGAGCGTCGACAAGGTGCTCTTTGTGGTTGACCGTAAGGATCTCGACTACCAGACAATGCGCGAGTACGACCGGTTCGAGAAGGGTGCTGCGAACTCGAACACCTCAACCAGGGTGCTGAAGAAGCAGCTCGAAGACCCAAACGCCAACATCATCATCACGACGATCCAGAAGCTCGCGACGTTTATCAACGCACCTGCGAACAAGAACCATGCCATCTTCAACGGGCATGTCGTCATCATCTTCGATGAGTGTCATCGATCGCAGTTCGGTGACATGCATCAGGCCATCACGAAAGCGTTCAAGCGTTACAATCTGTTTGGCTTCACGGGTACGCCGATTTTCGCCGTGAACTCTGGTACGGGCGGCAACCCCCGGCTTCGCACGACACCCCAAGCGTTCGGCTGCTACTGGCACGGCGATCCGCGCAACTGCCCGGCTGAGCAGCATTCGACAGCGGCGCACACGTACACGATTGTCGATGCGATCAACGACAAGAACGTGCTGCCCTTCCGCATCGACTTCGTCAACACCGTCAAGATGCCAGCGGGCGTCAAGGACAAACAGGTGTCTGCCATCGACACCGAGAGGGCTCTGCTGGCACCTGAGCGTGTGCGTCAGATCGTGGAATACACGCTGGAGCATTTCGACCAGAAAACGAAGCGGGCTCAACACTATTCGCTCGGTGAGCGGCGCGTCCACGGTTTCAATGCACTGTTCGCCACCGCCTCGATTGAGGCTGCGCGCATCTATTACAACCAGTTTGCCATCCAACAGGACGATCTGCCGCCAGACCGACGTCTCAAGGTCGGGTTGATCTACTCCTATGCCGCCAACGAGGCTGTTGAGGATGGGGCGATCGATGAGGAGGAGTTCGAGACGGGGCAGCTCACCTCGTCCGCTCGCGAGTTCCTAGAAGACGCGATCCAGGACTACAACGATCTGTACGGCACCAGCTTCGACACGTCCAGCGACAAGTTTCAGAACTATTACAAGGACCTGTCGCTCCGGTTGAAGAACCGCGAAATCGACCTTGTGATCGTGGTCAACATGTTCCTCACCGGCTTCGACGCCACGACGCTGAATACTCTGTGGGTCGACAAGAACCTACGATCCCATGGCCTCATTCAGGCTTACTCCCGTACTAACCGAATCCTGAACTCGGTCAAGACATACGGCAACATCGTCAGCTTCCGAGACCTTGAGGAGGAGACCAACGACGCCATCGCGCTGTTCGGCAATAAGGACTCGGGCGGCATCGTATTGCTCAAGCCGTACGTCGATTACTACGGCGAGTACACCGACAAGGTCACCGAACTGCTCCAGCGGTTCCCGTTGGGGGAGCAGATCGTTGGCGAGAGCGCGCAAAAGGCGTTCATTGCGCTGTTCGGGCAGATCCTACGTCTGCAGAACATCCTGGTGTCATTCGATGACTTCGCGGGCAACCAGATCCTCACCGACCGGCAGGCTCAGGACTACCGAAGCGTCTACCTTGACCTGTACGCCGACTTCCGCAGCGACGTGAATGCAGACAAAGAGTCGATCATCGATGACGTTGTTTTCGAGATCGAGCTCATCAAGCAAGTCGAAATCAACGTCGACTACATACTGATGCTCGTCCAGAAGTACCGTGAGGCGAAAGGCGACGGCGACGACAAGGAGATTCGCGCCGAAATCATCCGGGCCGTCGATTCCAGTCCGAGCTTGCGGAACAAGAAGGATCTCATCGAGGACTTCGTCGATTCAATCTCTGCCACCGGCGGAATCGACGACGAGTGGCAGAAGTACGTGGCAGCGCGTAAGGCGGCTGAGCTTGATCGGATCATCACCGAGGAAAACCTCAACCCAGACGAGACTCGCGAGTTCGTCGAGACCGCCTTCCGCGACGGTGCGATTCAGGCGACCGGTACGGCCATCATCAAGGTGTTGCCGCCGGCCTCACGCTTCGCTGCTGGCGGTGGTCACGGTGAAAAGAAGCAGCGAGTACTTGATCGGCTCGGTGAGTTTTTCGAGCGCTTCTTTGGGTTGGGCTCGGGCAAAGGGCTCGCTGATGACTAGTTTGCGGCGATGTGACCTTGTGGGAGTGGTGGTTTCGAGTACACCTCCGTACCACCGACTGGTTCGTGGGTTGGTGATGTTCTCGCCACGACTGACGTCGGAGAGCTGCTAACGATGCATGTCACCAACCTCAGGGTCCAGAATTACAGCCGACTCGCCGACCTCGACATCGCACTCGCCGGTTTGGTGCCGATCCCGAGATTCGCAAGCACCTCGTCCTTGTCGGACCTAATGAGGCTCTTCATGATTGAGGGTGTAGAACGGTCAGCTGCTGTCGGCCTGTGATTGGGGTGTCTGGTTGGCTGGGTGTG
>NZ_JBJIAK010000101.1:0-6035 GCF_045310915.1 Mycobacterium sp. SMC-17
TGCTTCGAATGCGGATACCCACTGGGCACGACAACCTCCCAAATCAATGGATGTTGTCTTGACCGTATGAATCTGCCGGGGAAAACTCACGATCTTCTTCACGTTCGGCGGGAAGAAAGTCAGGTATTTACTGGGACCACTGTTCCCGGTAAATTGGAGACATGACTCAGGCAATGGAGCCCGGTTACCAGAACCTCCTCGACGTGCTGTCGGAAGGCTCGGTGCGGCGCCGCTTCGACCCCTACCTCGACATCGCGTGGGATGCCCCGGACATGCAGATCGACCTGCACGATCCGCGCTGGGTGCTGTCCCCCGCCATCGACCCGCTGGGTGCCACCGAGTGGTACCAGAGCCAGCCACTGGAACGGCAGATCGAGATCGGCCGGTGGCGGACGCTCAACACCGTCAAGGTGGGTGCGGCGTTCGAGAGCATCCTGATCCGCGGGCTGATGGCCTTCATCATGAAGCTGCCCAACAACTCCCCCGAGTTCCGGTACGCGCTGCACGAGATGACCGAAGAGTGCAACCACATCCAGATGTTCCAGGAACTGGTCAACCGCTCCGGTACCGATGTCCCGGGCATGCGGAAGCTGTTCTTCAAGCTGTCGCCGTACATCGGCCTGGTCGGCCAGTACTCGCCGACGGCGTTCATGGCCGGCATCCTCGCCGGCGAGGAGCCCATCGACCACTTCCAGAAGGGCATGATCCGCAACGGCGCCAACCTGCCACCGGCAGTGCTGCGCACCATGCAGATTCACATCGCCGAGGAGGCCCGCCACATCTCGTGGGCCAACGAATTCCTCAAGACCCACATGCCCGAACGGTCGTGGCGGTTCAAGGCCTTCGCCACCGTCGCCTTCCCGCTGACGCTGCGCTGGCTGGCACACGAGATCATGGGGTCGTCGAAGTCGTTCGGCAAGCAGTTCGACATCCCGGAAGACGTCATGCGGCAAGCCTTCTGGCGCAGCCCGCAGTCGCGGAAGATCATGGCGAGTTTCTTCGACGAGACCCGCGCGCTGGCCGAGGAGATCGGCCTGATGAACCGCGTCGGCCGCTGGATGTGGAAGCGCTGCGGCATCGCCGGTGAGACGGCCCGCTACCGCAGTGCCCCCAACCGCGAGGCACAGTTGATCGCCTGATGCCCCACGTCATCACGCAGTCCTGCTGCAGCGACGCATCGTGCGTCTACGCCTGCCCGGTCAACTGCATTCACCCCACGCCCGACGAGCCCGACTTCCACACCGCCGAGATGCTGTACATCGATCCGGTGGAGTGCGTCGACTGCGGCGCGTGCGTGACGGCCTGCCCGGTCGACGCCATCAAGCACGACGGTTCACTGGAGCCGACCGAGAAGGTCTTCCTCGAGCTCAATGCCGGCTTCTACAAGGAACCACGGCCCCGGCCGCTGCTGGCGCCCGTCGTTCCCCCGCTGCAGGTCCGCGCCCCCGGAGCCATCAGCGTGGCCATCGTCGGGTCCGGCCCGGCGGCGATGTACGCGGCCGACGAAGTGCTGACCATCCCGGCCGCCCGCGTCCGGATGTACGAGCGGTTGCCCCAGGCCGGCGGTCTCGCCCGCTTCGGCGTGGCCCCGGATCACCGGCGTACCCGGGGCGTGTCCCGGCAGTTCGACACCATCACCGCCGACCCGCGGCTGGAGTTGGTGACCGGCGTCGAGATCGGCTCCGATATCACCCACCAGCAGCTGCTCGCCGAGCATGACGCCGTCATCTACGCCGTCGGCGCCGCGACGGATCGTCCACTGGATGTACCCGGAGCGAGCCTGCCGGGCGTCAGCTCGGCCACCCGTTTCGTGGCGTGGTACAACGGCCATCCCGACTTCGCCGACGCCGTCTTCGACCTGTCGCAGCCGCGCGCGGTCGTCATCGGCAACGGCAACGTCGCGCTCGACGTCGCCCGGATTCTCACCACCGATCCGGACCGGCTGGCCGCCACCGACATCGCGCCGCACGCGTTGAAAGCCTTGCGGCAGAGCCAGATCGACGAGGTCGCGGTCGTCGGCCGGCGTGGGCTCGCGCAGTCGGCGTTCACCGTGCCGGAGCTGGTCGGCCTGACGACGATGCCCGACGTCGACGTCGTCGTCGCACCACAGGACCTGGCGTCACTGCCGGACACCGATGCGCGCGCCCGCATCCTGCGGGACCTGCCACGACGGCCCGGGAACCGCCGCATCCGGCTGGAGTACCTGCAGTCGCCCACCGCCATTGCGCGCACCACGGCCGGACTGGACATCGAGTTCGCCCGCAACGAACTGGTGGCGGCGGCCGACGGCACCATCAAGGTGAAGCCGACCGGCGACCTGCACACCGTCACTGCCGGACTGGTGCTCACGTCGATCGGCTACCGGGGACGGCCTGTGGCCGACCTGCCGTTCGACGAGGCGCGGGGCACGGTCCCCAACGACAGCGGTCGCGTCGACGGCCTCGCCGCGACCTACGTGACGGGCTGGATCAAACGCGGTCCGACAGGGTTCATCGGCACCAACAAGTCCTGCGCGCAGGAGACCGTGCGCAGCCTGGTGGCCGACTACAACGCGGGGTTGTTGGCCTGACGGTTCGCCAGCGCGGCCACCACGGCGACGAGCGGCTCATCACGACTGACCTCGAACCCGATGGCCCGTGCGGCACCGTCGATGACGTACCAGGTGAAGTCGGCGAGGTGCGCGATCATCTCGTCGCGGGTGTGCGTCGGTTCCGGCGTGCGCACCCAGGCGAACAGCGTCTCCTCGACCATGGTCACGATCGCCAGCGGGACCAGTTTGAACGCGCTGTCCTCGACGCCGATCGCCAACTGGATGGCGGCGATGATGCCGTCGGCGCGTTCGATGATGCGCAGCTTCAGCTCGCCGACGGCGTCGAGCGTCTCGTCCCCCTCGAACGACGGGCCACTGCGCGCGAACTCGTTGAGCCGCGGATGGTCGATCATCCAGTCCGCGACGGCCTCGATGGTGCGGGTCAGAATCTCGCGCAGCGAGCCGTCGGAGATGTCGAGCTTGCTGACCAGGACGGACCCGAAGTCGTCGATGAGATACGACCGCACCCGCCGCTCGAGTTCCTCCTTGCCGGAGGTCTGCCGGTAGATCACCGACTTGGCGACGCCCGCGCGTTTGGCGATGGCGGCGACGGAGATGTCGGCGCCGGGCGGGCTCTCCTCGAGCAGTTCGATCATCGCCAGCAGGATCTGGGCCCGGCGTTCGGCGTTGTGCTGCTCCCACCGCGCCTCGTACCCACTCACCGAGGCAGAGTTCGGGGCCACAGACATGTGTCTTACGGTAGCCGCCGCCTTCTCGTGTGATGCCCGCCATACCCCTGTCACACCTCGCGACGCTGTCTCGTCCAACCGGTATGACCACAACACCACGCATCGAACCCCTGCCCCCGCAACGCGCCGGCCTGCTGACCCGGCTCATGTACCGCTACGCCAAGCGTGAGTTCGGCGAGGTGCCCGAACCGTTCACGGTGGCGGCGCACCACCCGCGGCTGCTGGTCGCCAACGCCGTGCACGAGACCCTGCTCAAGAACGGTTCCAAGACGCTGCCCGACTCGGTCCGCGACCTCGCCGTGTTCTGGACCGCACGGACCGTGGGCTGCTCCTGGTGCGTCGACTTCGGCACCATGCTGATGCGCCTGGAGAGCCTGGATGTGGACCGGCTCAAGCACATCGACGATTACGCGACCTCGCCGCTGTTCACCGACGACGAGCGGGCCGCGATCGCCTACGCCGACGCGATGACCACCGATCCGCACAACGTGACCGATGAACAGGTCGACGATCTCAAGCGCCGGTTCGGCGAGGCCGGTGTCATCGAGCTGACCTATCAGATCGGTGTGGAGAACATGCGGTCCCGGATGTACGCGGCGCTCGGGATCACCGAGCAGGGCTTCAGCTCGGGCGACGCGTGCCGGGTGCCCTGGGAGGCCTAGCTGTGATGTCCAGGGACGTTGGTCAGCCGAGTGACCGGTGGGCGGCCTCCGATGGCGGAGTGGGCTCGGTGGTGATTGTAGAAATGCAGCCAGCTCGGTAGGGCTGTGTTGCGTTGTTCGGTGGATTCGTAGAACCGGGCGTAGGCCCAGCCGTCCCCGAGCGTGCGATGGAATCGCTCGATCTTGCCGTTGGTCTGGGGCCGGTATGGCCGGGTTCGCTTGTGGCTGATGTTCAGTTCGGCGCAGGCACCGCGCCAGGCCAAGGATTTGTAAGCCGACCCGTTGTCTGAGAGGACTCGTTCCACCGTGACGCCGCGTTCGGCGAACCAGGCCACCGCGCGCTGCAACACACCGATCGCGGTGGCCGCTTTCTCGTCGGACTGGATCTCGACGTACGCAACCCGAGAGTGATCATCAATAACTGTGTGCAGGAACGCAATTCCAATTCGCGGTCGATAATCGTCGGCACGTTCACCGGTGCGATGCGCGGTCAGCTGCCGGTTGCGCTTGCCTTGTTGTCGGCTAAGGAACTTGTGCCCACCGCCGTCGGGGATGTTGCCGAATTTGGTGACGTCGACGTGGATCAGCGAACCGGGATGATCGTGCTCATAGCGGCGCAGCGGTTCGCCAGTTACGCGGTCGATGTAGGACAACCGATTGATCCGGCACCGGGTCAGCACAGCGTGCACCGTGGACGCCGGCATGCCCAGTCGTCCGGCGATCTGCACGGGCCCGAGCCGCTTGCGCCACCGCAGGTCCACGATCCGACGCATGACCTGGTCGCTGGTCTTGGTGGGGCTCCGGTGCGGTCGCGAGCTACGGTCGACCATGCCGGCAGAGCCTTCGGTACGAAAGCGATCGGCCCATTTCTTGGCGGTTCGAGGCGCGACCATGAACATCTTGGCCGCAGCGGTATAGGTCCAGCCCTTCTCGATGATGAGCTCGGCGAGCTTCAATCGTGCGCGCGGGGTTAATGCAGCGTTAGCGTGGGACACGAAGGCCTCCTGGTTGGTGAAGCGGTTCCTAGACAGCTCCACTTCACAACCGGAGGCCTTCCCTGTCACACAGGCTCACCGATACATAACGGGACAACGTCCCCGGACATCACACCTAGCCCGAGCGAGCCGGGACTCTCGCTGGCCTCACGCCCCGGCCAGGTGGTAGAACACGTTACAGAAATGGCGGCCTCGGCCGCCGAAACCGCCTGTTCAGCGAGGACTGCCCATGCACTGGTACACCGGCAACACGTTCTATGACACCGTGCTGACGGCAGCCTTCGCGTTCGCCGCGTTCGTGATCATCGGCGGTTTCTTCGCGCAGAGTTCCTACGGGCGGTTCTCGACGACGAAGCTCGGCCTGAATCTCAACCCGAAGCTCGGTTGGTGGCTGATGGAGATCCCGGCGACGGTCGTGTTCCTCATCAGCTACCTGGCCGGGCCGCACCGCTTCGAGCCGACATCGCTGGTGCTGGCCGGGATCTGGCTGCTGCACTACGCCAACCGGGGCTGGTTCTTCCCGCTGGCGATCCGCCAGGCGCCCGGCAAGCGCGGCACCTTCAACGTGTCGGTGATCGTGATGGGCATGCTCGTGACGTCGATGCACGGCTACCTCAACGGGACCCTGTTCAGCCACGACTTCTTCGGGCAGTACACCACCGCGTGGCTGACCGACCCCCGGTTCCTGGTGGGGCTGGTGGTCTACCTCTGCGGCTTCGTGCTCCTGGTCAACTCCGAGTCGATCGTGCGAAACCTGCGCGACAAGAACAACCCCGGCGGTGCGGAGTACCGGATTCCGTTCGGCGGCGGTTTCCGGTTCGTCACCAGCCCGGCGTATCTGGGCGAGCTCATCGCGTGGTCCGGCTTCGCGCTGCTGACCTGGGCGCTGCCCGGGGTGGCCATCCTGTTGATCACCGCGGGCAATCTCATTCCCCGGGCGCTGGGCACCCATACCTGGTACCAGGAGAAGTTTCCCGAGTACCCGACCGACCGCAAGGCCCTGATCCCCTACGTGCTCTAGGTGTACTGACCTGAGAGGTTAGGCACGCGGCTGGCGGGTGGGTGGCCTCCGAGTGCGGTGTGGCCGCGGTGGTGATTG
>NZ_JBJIAK010000102.1:0-5851 GCF_045310915.1 Mycobacterium sp. SMC-17
CACGAAAACCACTACCCAACAACACAACTCGGCATCACACCGAACCCACACCAATTACCACGCAAAATCCGGGCTAGACCGGCTGATCGAAGCGACCGTCGACGCGGTCCGCGTACCACGGACCGGCGGAGGTTAACCGGCCGGCGGCGGCCCCGGTGGACTTACCGGCGGCGGCCCGGGTGAAACGATCGGCGGTTGATCCGGCAAGACCTGTCCCAGCCCGGCCGGAATCGCAGTACCGGGCGGGGGCGCGGTACCAGGCAGCGGCTCACCGAGCTGATCCAGTGGCATCTGGCCGAGAAGCCCGCCTTTCAGACGGTCGTCGCTATACATCGCACGCAGGCGCCTGAGGTAGTCCAAGCCGGAGATGTCCGCATTCTCATCGCCCGGCGCCACCCCGAACATCGTTCCCTGGCCGGGCGCTGCGGGATCGACGTTCTGCGGGAGCAGGTAGGCGTTGTTGAACGCGTTGAGGTTCGGCGGCGTGCCTGGGGGGCCGCCCGGTGGCGAGGGAATTGGGTTCTGGCCCAGCATCAAGTCGTTGCCGACGGTCGGGTCGGGCATCTCGGGTAGGCCAAGAGGGCCGGCGGCAGGAGCCCCAATTTGCGCCAATCCCGAAAGCCCACTAGGCCCTAAAGGCGCGCCGATGATCGGTATCGTCGGCCCTTGCGGCGGCGGGACCGGAATCGCCGGATCAGCGGGCGGCGCGGGAGGGTCCGCAGCGGCGGGCGCCGCGTGGGCGACCGCCGCACCGACGGCGAGCGCACCGGCCACCACAATGCTCGCGATCACGTCCTTGGCGACCGCCCCGCGATCTCGGCTACTCATGGCTGGCGTCTCCTTCGGCTCGGATACCCACGCTCCACCTCTGATGTCAGACGGTCTTGGTGACGCCGTAGTAAGCGACGATGTCGTTGGTGTCCGCGGTCGAACTCGTCAATACCGCGAATGACCGCAGGAACGACTGACCGACGCAGCCGTCGATCTTGATGTGAACATCCTTGACGGTGACCCGGGCATCCTGGGCCTTGAACTTCTTCTTGGTCACCGAAACGGTGGTCACCTCGCCCGGCTTGGGCTGGACTTCAAACGTACCGCTGATCGGGAGCGAGGCGCCGGTAGGTACGAGACCCGCGAGCGTCGACCCCGACGTGCCAATGCCGATCTGGCCAGCCAGCCTGACCCTATCCAGTTCGATGCCGCAGCCGATCTGATAGCCGACCTCCAGCTTTCCGCCGTCCAACGTGGTGTCACCCGAGCCCGTGATCGACCCGGTAAACGTGGCGCCCACGAGGTATTCGCGCGACGACAGCGCGGTAGTCAGCGGCGCCACCGGCAGCTGGGTCTCGTTCAGCGCAGCCACCGTCAACTGCCAGCCGTCCGGGGTCGTGACGATTCCCGGCTGCTCCGACGGGACGGCGCCGGTGTCCGGCGGGGGACCGGCGTTTGCGACGGGTACCGGCGGCGGGTTGGGATCCGGCTCCGCCGCGGCGAGCGGAGCTGTCCCGGTCGAGACCAGCATGCAAACAGCGGCCAGAGTGGCTAAACGATAAAACATTGTGCGGGGGCGCCTCTCGTCGTCGTAATCCAAAGCAACTGTTCCGCCGAATGATCGATGGACCAGGTATCTAAACGGTGAACGGATGAACAACACTTGCCACCCGAAACTATCGAGTGCGCGTCTCTCAAGCTGGTAAGCCATTTCTGAAATGGATTCGCCGGATAACGGCACACGTGAACCATTGGCGCGGCTTGATCGCGCCGCGGCCAGCCGGCGACGCACCGTGACCCGCGGGACCGCTTCGGTCACTGCGCGATTGATCACGTCGGCGGACAGTTCAGGGCGTGACCACGGTGACGGATACGCCGGTGTCGGCGGGAGGCGAACCGGCGCCTCGATCCCTGAACCCACGAGGTCTCGCTGCATGAGCGGCTTTCGCGGCGGCACCAAATCGACGCCGGCACAGCCGCGCTTGCGAAACCGCATCACACGGCCTTGGTGACACCGAGATAGGTGATGACGTCCTCGGTGTTCTCGGTCGAGCTGGTCAACGTCGCGTACGACCGGATGAACGACTGACCGGCACATTGGTCGACGCCAATGCGGAAACCGGTGATCGTGACCCGCGTTTCTTTCCCCTCGAACTCTTTCTCGTCGACCGCAACCGTGGACACGGTGCCGGGACGGAGGTCTATTCTTCCCCGGTATGTGAGGTTCGGAGCGAAGGACGGATCGTTGCCAGCAAACGGTATGCGGATCGAAGGGGTAATACCGGCCCCGACAAGAGTTTCGATAGCATTTTGCGTAATGCCGCAGCCGATCTGATAGCCTGCCTCCAGTTTTCCGCCGTTCAGCTTTGTTTTACCCGAGCCCGTGATCGCCCCGGCGAACGTGCCGCCCACGAGGTATTCGCGCGACGCCAGCGAGGTAGTCAGCGGCGCCACCGGCAGCTGGGTCTCGGCCACCGCGGACACCGTCAAATGCCAACCGTCCGGGGTATCCAAGACCCCCGGTGCCGCGGACGGGACGGCGCCGTTGTTCGGCGGGGGTGGAGGTGCGGCGTTTCCCGCCGGCTCCACCGCGGGATCCGGGGGCGGTTCGGCCGACGCGAGTGGCGCAACCCCAACCGGGATCAGCATGCAGACGGCGGTCAAGGTGGCAAAACGATTCGGCATGGTCGCGGTGACGCCTCTCGTGGTCCGAATTCAAGGGAACTGTCGCGTCGTATGATTGAGTGGCCGAGTGTCCAAACGGTAAACGGACCGAAAACAGTTCATGCCACATACCCATCGAGAGCGCCTCTGGCTGTCCACAGCATCGAATGGACGCCGCACGGGCACCCAGCGTTGAGCGGCGGTTCATCATTTGGTGAGCTGTAGACTCGACCATTCGATATATACAACCATGCCTTGAACCTGATCATGAGAGCTCTCTGTCGATCACCGCGGCCTCGTATTCGCCTGACTCTGCTGTGGTCTCGCACGGAGAGCCGCTCAATGGCGGTGAGGGCAAGATCAGCTGGTCCGGTGGCGCGGCATCGCCCGCGATCAGGCCGACACGGCAGGAGGAATTGTTGAGGTCATCACATGTTTGCGAGCGCGGGTTGGCCGCGTCTCTCATCGCGTTTGGCATCGGGCTAGCGGTCGTCCCAACCGCATCCGCCGACCCCAACGACGCAGAACAGACGGACACGCCGGCTCCGGGTATGGTAACGGTCCCCGCGCCGACCTCGGACAACGTCAATCCCGCGGCGGCGGTGGCCTGCAAGCAGTTCGCCACAACGCTGAATTTCGCCGCGACCAATTACTCGGGTTTCGCCGACGCCACCGAAGGTACGGACCTTCCCGACTACAGAGATCCGACTGTCAGGAACAGTAACGTGACCGCTCGGACCGCGCTGCGGGAAGCGGCGGCCGCGGCCATGACCGCGGCGGCGACACCGGGTCTGCAGCCCGAGATCGCCGCGCCGATGCGGGCATGGTCAGTGGACGCGACGAAGCTCCTGTTGATCATGGGACTCCGCCGCGGCGGTGACACCCTTGACAATGTGGCCACCGAGCTCAACAACGACGCCTACAACGCCCAAACGGCATGTGCCGCCGCAGGAACGCACGCCTGAGGTTAGCCCCGTCGTCGTCAGAGGAGCTTGAACAAGAACGACTGCGTCCGTTCATGTTTGGGGTGAAGAGCACCTCGCCGAGGCTGCCTCTTCGAGAAGCATAGAGCGTCGGCTTCGACCCATCAGGGCGTGGATGAAAGTTGCCAGCAGCTCGCGCAGCACATCGGGGCGGCAGGCGGTGAGTCGATCAGCCAGCACAGCCGGCCTGTCAATATTGTGGCCAGTGGTCATCGCGTCGATTCCTTTGCTCGAGTGACTTTGGTCGGTCCCTCGACGAATCACGCGATCGCTCCGGCGACCATGCGCCCCGCACCCTCGCCCGAGTTGGCCCGCCGGCCCGCAACCGCATCCCGGCGATCAATCATCCGGGCCGGCGCAGATTCGTGAGACCGATTGGAGACCCCGCTGTCGAGGCCCGAGGGACTTACCCTGTTGGAAGAGTCAGTCGTTCGGCGCGCCGAGGTTTTCGACGTCGCTCTCTGTAATACGCAGTACCCGGCCCGAGGCGATATCGAAGAAGAGCCCCAATGTATCCAATCGCTGCTCTTCCAGAGCGGGACCCACCACGGGATGGACTTTCAAGTTCTGAATTTGCCAAGCGACGTTGACCATTGCCAACTGATCGCAGGCGTCATACCCCTGCCTGGCCGCCGCCCGGCCGACGGGGTGACCGGCGCGGAACGCGTCGAGGCTTGGCAGCGCCTGTTCGATCCATGCCGCGACAGCGGGGGGAATGCCGTCACGATGGCCAGCCTCGGAGAGCAATGCCGTCATCGCTCCGCATCTGGAGTGGCCGCAGATGATCATGGTGTTGACGTTCAACTCGATGATTCCGTACGCCAATGCGGCTTCCATCGACATGTCAGCGGCGTTCGGCTGAACGAGGTTGCCGAGGTTGCGCACGGTGAAAAGGTCACCGGGCCCGCTGGCGGTGATGACATTGGGCACCAAGCGAGCGTCTGCGCAGGTCAGGAACAGAGCGCGCGGTCGCTGCCCGCCGCGCAGCTCGTTGAAATGTTCGCGAAGCAGCGGGGCGTGTCGGCGATGGTAACGCGCGACGCCGTCCAACACCGGGGTGAGCATCGAACCGGTGTCCCCTGGGTGGTGGCCGTGAGAGCGCCAGGGCGATAGGCCGCGGGCTATCGCGCTGTGCGACCGGCGAATCGGCGGCCCTACGGTGGCCGCTGCCATCGCGCTCTCGCCGATTTCGTCGATGCAAACCGAGCCGCCAGCTAGGCGGTGCCGCCGAGCCCACTCCTCGATGGCCTCGTATGCGGCGTGATCAAGGAAGTCGACTGTGATCTCCACGGTGACCCGGCTGCCACGCGGAATTGAGGCCAGCACGCGCGATAGCCGCGGCAAGGAAAGGAAACTGAGGGCTCCTTCGAGTGTGAGACGCCATTCGTGATGCTCCTCGTCGATCGGTTCGGCATGTACTGAGGCGCGCACCACCCGCCACAACACCACGACGAGGGTGACGGCGACGCCGATGGCGACGCCTTCCAGCAGGTTCAGGAACAGAACTCCGGTGACTGTGATCGCATAAACAGCCAGGTCGCCGGTACGCCAGGCCAGCCGGATGTGTGCCAACTTGACCAACTGGATACCGATCACGATCAGCAACCCGGCCAGGGCGGCCTTCGGAATTTGTTGCACCAGACCGGCCAGCAACACGGAAAACAGCAGCACCCACACGCCGTGCAAAATCGACGAAGCCTGCGTGCGTGCACCGGCCGCCACGTTGGTTGCGCTGCGGACGATCACGCCGGTTACCGGCAGCCCGCCGAGCATCCCCGACACCATATTGGCCGCGCCCTGACCGATGAGCTCGCGGTTCAGATCGGCTTTCGGGCCGTTGTGCATCTTGTCGACCGCAACTGCCGAAAGTAAGCTTTCCACGCTGGCGATCAACGCGATGGTCAACACAGCCAGTACAAACGGCACCCAGGTGCCGTGCGGCAGAGTCGGCAAGCCGATCGCGTCGAGGATCGAACCGTTGAGTTCGATTCTGTCGGCGTTCAGCGGCGGCACGAACGATATCGCCGTCGCGGCGACGATTGCGACTAGCGGCCCGGGAAGTATTTGTAGCCGAGCCGGGCTTCGTTTCCAGCTCAGCATGATCGCGACGACAATGAGCCCTACAACGATGTCGCTTAGCCCGGATTTTTCGTGGAATGTTGACTGTGGGGGTGTGTAGATAAGCGAAAGTGCCTGTCCTGCAAGGAATAATT
>NZ_JBJIAK010000103.1:0-5669 GCF_045310915.1 Mycobacterium sp. SMC-17
TCAGATCATCCTCGGGAAGGTGCGCCCTTTCCTACGCCGCCTCGCCGAGGCTCATCCACAGGTTCTGATCATTGCTCAAATCCGCCGGTCACCGCCGGGAACAGCGATTTCCACATTAACGCGGTGGCTCAACTAGAGCTACGTAGGTTATCGATGAATGCCGAGGAAATGTTTGTCGCCAGTAGACAAAGGTAGCGCCTATCATGGACCCATGGTGGTTCACCCCGCTTCTGACAGGGCGATGCCCGTTCACGTCGCCGAGGTACTCGGTGGCCTGGGGCAGCAATTGCGCGATCTACCGGATCTGATCCAGCGGCTTCTGGCGGCCGAGGTCGCAGAGCTAAGTGGGGACGGTCAACTCGAAGATCTTCTCATCGAGACTGTCGCGGCGAACGTCGAAACCTGGTTTTCGACCCTCCGTTACGACATCCCGATCGCAATTGTGGAACCACCCGCAGCGGCGCTTGAACATGCCCGCAGGATGGCACAGCGTGGAGTACCGGCCAATTCCCTGCTGCGGGCTTATCGACTGGGTCATCAGCAAGGACTGCGATTCGTGATCGACGAGATCAGACGGTCGAATCTGTCACCAGAACTGAAGCTCGATCTCTACGAACACATCACGCGAGTGTCGTTCGGCTACATTGACTGCGTTTCCGAACAGCTACTGAGCACGTATCAAGAAGAGCACACGGTGTGGGAAGAGCATCGTCGCGGAGCTCGCACACAGGTAGTACGCGACGTTCTCGCAGGCATGGACGTCAACATCGCCACGACGTCCGAGATGATCCAGTATCCACTGGACGCCCTGCATACCGCGATCGTCCTGTGGTGGGATCGCCCGCGAGAGGAACACGATGCACAACCGGAGACGACCAAGAGACTCCTGAAACGTGCATCACGTGCGGTGGGGGCCGTGTCCGCCCTGCATCTGTCCGTGGACCGTTTGGTGGGGTGGGCCTGGATTGCGGTGAACGACGAGACTGCGGTGGCCCACCTCCGCAGGTTCATAGAGTCAGAGCAGGACGTGCCCAACGTCGCCGTAGGAACACCGCTCGCCGGTATCGACGGATTTCGGCGATCACATCGCCAGGCGGAACGGGCTCGTCTAGTCGCTATTGCGGCCGAAGGTGCGGAGCACCGCTTCATTAGCGCGGCCGATCCGGGGGTTGCGCTTGGCTCTCTGCTCGTCAATGACATTGATGCGATGAGCATGTTCGTCCGCGATACCCTCGGGCCCCTCGCTTGCAACTCTGTAGCCGACCTAAAACTCCGTGAAACAGCGAAAGTCTTTCTCCGTTCGGGAGCTAGCCTTAAGTCAGCGGGAGAAGAGCTGCACCTGCACAGCAATACGGTCAAGTACCGAGTAGGGCGTGCAGCCCAGCGACGGGGCCGCCCCCTAACCGACGACCGGCTCGATGTCGAGATCGCCTTAGAAATGTGCGAGTTGTTCGGAGCAGCAGTGCTCAACTCGGATGGTCATACCCATTAGCTTGGGAGTCACGCGATTCCCTTGAGGTCATCTGTCTCCAAGCTACAACCGCGTGGAATCACGTTTGTCTGCCCGGCAAACATCAAACATCGCGACGCGGTGGCCGCACCTATGATGTAAATCCCGGTAACGGATGGGCGCCGTTCAACACATGATTCCCCACCTCGGCGATCTTGTACGCCACCGGATCGTGCAGGGTGTGGGTCCTGATGTTGCGCCAGAAGCGATCGAAGCCGTAACGCGGATGCGTCCCCCTGGCTCCGATGACCTCGAAGATCCGGCTGGTGATGTCAAGTGCGGCTTGCGATGCCAGCGCTTTGGCGCCCGCCACCAGAACCATCAGTTCTCCTCGATCCTCCGCCGACAGTTGATCGCCCTTGTTCCACACCGTCTCAAAAACTCGCGCGGCCTCGCGCGCGGCGGCGTCGGCGCCTTGCAATGCGATGCCGAACTCGCCGTAGGTGCGGATAACGTATGGATCCTCAACTGCTTGGGTCACGCCAGCCGGTGTCCACGGCCTTGCCTGAGTGCGGGTGTACTCGGCGGCTGCGTCGAGGGCTCCCCGCGCAATGCCGAGGTACACGTTGACGAAGGCCAGCTGCACCAGGGGGCCGAAGAGACTGCCTCGCTGGAACTGGAAGAAAGCGCTCAGCACGGCGTTCGGACCGCCGAGCACCTCATCGGCGCGCACCTCGACGTCATGGAATTCGGTAGTGCCGCTGTCGGTTCGGCGCATGCCGAGCGCGTCCCAGTCGTCGTTGACGACGACACCCGCTCGATCGGTGGGGATCACCGCCGTGATGATCGCCCCCTGCTGCTGCGAGTCGTCCTGAACGACACCGAACACGAGGAGCAGATCGGAACCCTTTGCACCACTGCTGAAGTGTTTGACGCCGTCGAACCGATACCCACCGTCCGCCACCGGCTTCGCGCGGACCTTCCAATCGAGGACGTGGCTGTTGTTCTCACTCGACGCGTTGCCCGCCCACCGATTGTGTTGTGCCACCTCGCGGTAGGTCGACTCCTTCTGCTCGGTCGAACCCAGTAGTTCGACGAAGGCGATGTCCACGATGTGATAGCCGAACAGGTGACCGAGGGAGCCGTCCACTTTGGCGATCTCGCGGATGACGTCGAAGACCGTCGACCATGACGCTCCCCAGCCACCGAACTCCTGCGGAACGGCGAGGGACAGGAGTCCGCTGTCCCGCAGAGCATTTCGCTCCGCGGTGGCTGAGCCGCCGGCGCGGTCGCGTTCAAGCAGACCGTCGGTCCAGGTGGAGGCGAGGTCCTTGGCGACCGCGACGGGATCGGCGAGCGCCTGTGCACCCTTGTGGTGTGCGTCGGTGGTTAATGTCATCGTCATGCTCCTATCGTGGTCAATCGTTTGATGCTGTCGGCGAGGAAGTCGGGGGCGGACCACTGTTCTAGGTCGGTGGCGCGATCGATGAGCTGACGGTCCAGCAGAAACCGCTGGGTTTGCTCGAGAATCGTGAACGACTCGTCGTCGAGTGCGGGGCCGAGATGCTTGTTGAAGTCCGCACCGAAGCCCCGTCCGATGGCCGACTGTGCAACGCCGAGATTCTCGGCGTGAATGGCCACTACCTCGTCGTGATGATCACGGGCCCACCGTCCCGCGTCGACGGCCGCGTCGACCAGTCGCTGCACCAGATCCGGTCGATCGTCGATCAATCGCGCGCTCACCGTCCACACGCTGGCGTAGATGTTGCGGTCGTCGTCGCTGAGGTCCGAGACGATCCGTGCGCCGCTGAGATCCTCCAGTTCCGCTGCCCACGGCAACCAGCTGAAGAGTGCGTCTACCGTGCCGGACGCCAAGATGGAGGACTGATGCGAAGCGACGGCGGGGAACAGGTCCGCACCCTTGATACTCGACGATGAGTGAAGTTGATCCGGCGGCAGGTCGACCCCCGGTGTTTCGATGGCGACGAGTTCGACGTCGCCGAGTTCGAGGCCACCGCGACTCAGCGTTGCAAGGAGGCCGCGAGCTTCCCATGTGCCGAGAGCGGTCAGGGTCTGGTTCCATGGATCGAGTCGCCGGTAATCACCCAGTTCCCGTCGCAGGATGCGGACCGCCGCTGACGAGACGCCGACGCGTCGGCCGGCAAGCCCGGCAGCATCGGTTACCTGGCTACCCGCGGCCACGTAGAAGCCCTGTCGTCCAACGAATCTGGTGATACCGAGAAGGCGTGTTCGGCCCGGTGCCCGCAGTCCCTCGCTGACCAGCGGTGGGATTTCGCCACCGAAGCGGGTGTACTGCGGGTGGTCGTAGGTGAAGTGCAGATCACCCTGGCTGCCGGTGAGCACTTCGAGTGAGATGCCTTCCCGTGTCAGGCGACCGGATTCCAGAGCGGTCAGGAGCGCGTTCGGCACGGGGCAATTGCTGTACGCGAGAACATCGCGCTCGACGCCCGTCGTCATGCGACCGCCTCCGCGTGGGGTACATCGAGGCCCAAGTGCTCCCGAAGCGTCGTTCCCTCGTAATCGGCGCGGAACACCCCGCGTTCCTGAAGGAGTGGCACCACCTGGTCCACGAACTCGTCGTAACTGCCGGGAAGATGAGCGGCGGAGATGATGAAACCGTCGGCCGCGCCCGCCTCGAAGTGGTCGACCAGCAGGTCGGCGATCTGCTCGGCCGTTCCCGCCCACTGGGGAACGAACCCGACGTTCGTACCGTAGCGGCGGCCGAGCTCGGCGAGCGTCAGATCCGCACCGCCGGCGACAGCGGAGAACATCTGCAACATGGTGGGGACGTGACGGTCGCCCAGATCGCCGACAATATCGGAGTATTTGGTATCCAACGGGTACGCGGACAGGTCGACGCCGCTGTGGCTCGACAGCGTCGACAACCCCACTTCAGGGTGTACCAGCGAGTTCACGTATTCGAGTCGATCGTTGGCGATGGCCTCGGTCTCGCCCAGAATGGGCATCACCGCGGTGAAGACCTTTGTCTGGTCAGGGTCACGTCCGGCTGCGGCGACGTTGGACTTGATGTCCGCATACGTCGCGCGCATGACGTCGACGTTGGGCGAAATGCTGAACACCGCCTCCGCCCAGCGGCCGGCGAAGCGACGTCCACGCGGTGACAAACCGGCTTGCAGAATCACGGGCTCACCTTGCCGGGATCTGGGCACTTGCAGCGGACCGCGCACCGACAGCCACGTGCCCCGGTGGTCGGCGTAACGCACCCGCTTCGGGTCCGCGAACTGGCCGCCCGCCTTGTTCAATAACAGCGCGTCGTCTGACCAGGACGCCCACAGCTTCTTCACCGCCTCCAGGAACTCGTCGGCGCGGTCGTACCGCTGGTCGTGTTCGAGGTGTTCGTCAACACCGAAGTTGCGGGCTTCGGAGTCGTTGAGGGAGGTGACCACGTTCCACGAGACTCGTCCGTCGGAGAGGTTGTCCAGCGTCGCGAACACTCGTGCAACGTGATACGGCGCGTAGTAGGTGGTCGATACGGTCGCCCCGAGTCCGAGCTTGTCGGTCGCGGCGGCCATCGTCGCTACAACGCTGGTCGGCTCCAACGCAATAGCGCCCTGGCCGCCCAGTCCGACGCCGGTTTCAAGATTGTGCCCGTAGCTGTCTTCGATCGCGAGAGCGTCGGGCAGGAACAGCAGATCGAACTTCCCGCGTTCGAGCGTCCTGGCGATCTCCTTGTAGTACCGCCCGCTAAGAAACTCGTTCGTTGCGCCGACGTGCCGCCAGGCGCCGTGAGCGTGGGTGACGTTTCCCGCGGAGAAGAAGCCGGCGAGGTGCATGTGTCTTGGTCGGGACATGTATACGAGCATGCGCGCTGCCGACCACAACGGACAGGGTTAAAAGCGGCGTGATTGCATGGGGGCGGACGGCTATGACCCGGCGTTCTCGGGGTCTATCGGCGCGTGGCACGGACATCCGGCCTCACGACGAAAGACGCTTGCCAACAACAATTCTCAGGACGGATTTGTACGAATCCCCGGGGCGAAATGGAACTTAACGTAGTGGCGCGCCAACCGGGGTCGGGTTTGCTGTTCAACACGTGACACGGTGGCGTCGAATCGCCGGGAGGCTGGGTCAATGCGAGGCGCGTTGCTCCGCAGGCGACCCGGATAGCGTCCCGGGGAGTGGTGGACTTCGGATCTGGCGTGGTTCACGCGTTGTGATCAACGAGTCATGGTGAACG
>NZ_JBJIAK010000104.1:0-5285 GCF_045310915.1 Mycobacterium sp. SMC-17
GCCATCGTGGTGGATCATCTCGCTTCCCCCGCCAACCTTGCGGGATTCAGCGTGTCCAACACACGGGGTCAAGTCCCCTCTGCACGCGGGTCCGCGGGGCGAATTCCGACGCCCTCAACATAATTTTTGCTGCAGTTGTTGGGATTTTCTCTCGGCTTCTCGGTATCGCAGCTATTGCATTGCCCGCCATCTGTCAGAGCGATAGTGAGCTGGCCCTTCATGGAACTAAATTGGATGACGGGAGACGCATTGAGGCATCGGTAGTTATCGCGTTGTTGCTCCTGATCGGAGTCGTTTGTAGGTGATTTGGTCGGTGTAGGAGCCACCGACGATTCGGGCGCACTGGTCGGCGCTGGGGTTCTCGGCTCTGGACTTTGATCGGTCGGTTGGGGATTCGCAGGCTGTTGCGGTGACGTCGCGCGCGGTGGCTGCTGGCTGGCCTGCGGATCCGCGGTGTGCGGCGAGGGTGCCGCTGACTGCCCGGCCGTGGGTGGCACTGAGGCGTCATAGTCGGGCGGCTGGGTTCCGTTGGCCGGCTGCAGCTGCTGCTGTCCGTAACCGGGGGCCCGTCCGGGGGCGCCCTGACTGCCAGCACTCTGCTCGTCGGGGTTGTACAGGGAAATGCCATTTCCCTGATCGGGAGCGGGGTAGGTCCCGCTGCTGTATCCGCTTGGGCCGTCGGGCATTCCGGGAGGCTGCATCGGAAACGGCGGCCCACCCATGCCGTCTCCGGAGCCGGCACCACCGGTAGGGCCCGTCGGAGGTTGGCCCGTGGCCCCTGGCAACGCTGACAGGCCTATCCCGCCAGCGTCGTCCCGGCCGATCACAATAACGCCGGCCACAAACACCGCGACCACGGCCAGCGCAGCCATGGCCCTCTGCAACCCGACCGGCAATCGCTTAGGTCTCTTCACGTTATCCAGTTCTCCTAAGATTGCTGCCCTTGTACGTTCTGATGCGCGGCCAAACGAGCCTCAGCGACCAGCCCGAAGTGGTCACCGGCGCCCTGGGGCGACCGCGCACGATCCGCCAGGTCCCTTCGGGGCCGGCTGCCGTGGCAGAGAGTGGCTCACCGCTACCCAGGTGAAGACTGAGTGTTGTGTCGCTCATGCTCGGACCCTTGGCTGGTGCAACAGCGACACCTGCCGTGATGGTGTGCATTACGGGTCATTCGGGCCCGCCGGCCATATTGGCTTTGGCCCAGGCGACTTCGTCAGAGGCAGTGCGGATGCAGGCGTCGTAGTCGTCCCCGGTTTGGCCGAACACGGTGACGCATTGGATCGACATGTGCGACAGCAGCCGGTCGTTGCAGGAGTCGACGCTCGTGCGCGCGGGAGTGGTTGCGAGGCAGAGTTGTTGGGTCTGGCAGGCGGCCACGAAGTTCGCGGATCGTCCGTCGGCACTGCCGTAGGTGTCGGGTCCGCCTTGGCAGTGACCGGAGTGGCGCTGGGCGTAGGTCGCGGGATCGACGCCATCGGGTCGGTGGGCGCCGGTCGGGTCCGTCACATACCCGGCGGGGTTCGGCGGGGTCACCGCGCCAGCAGGTGTTCCGGCGGGCAGGCCGGCCCAGTTCGGAGCCGGTGCCCCACTAGTCGCCGCATCAGAGGCCCGGTAGGACACGGTGATGGTGACCGGGAACGCGAAAATGCTTGTCGGGCCCAGATCAACCGTGAGGTTGGATTGTCCGGGCGGGAATCCAGGCCCCAGCGTGGGAGTGACACCGACGAGGGCTTGGCTGGCGTCGGTGGCGGCCGGGATGCTGAAGGTTCCGATCACCCGGCCCGGATTGCCTGGCGCGGCATCGGTTTCCACCAGCACTACGTTGTTGCCTTGCCGCAGATGGGTCGCCGCAGGCATCTTCACGCCGAGTGGGATCGTCGAGGACGAGAACACCGTCTTGCGGGTCACGGTGATGTCGACCCCGCCACCGGCGTACGGAATGACCTGATAGTCAACGTCATTGGATCCGTAGATGGCGCCGCCGCCAGGTAGCCACGCCGCCGGGCCCAAAGTCACCTCGCCCGGGAGGTGGATCGCGATCTGGCGGTTGGGGTGCGCGGTGGGTGCGAAGATGCCGTCCTTGGCCCACATCGGTACCGTTGCCGCGCCGCGTTCGACCTGGGCGGCCAGAGGTCGTTCCATGCCGGCGGTTTCGCCCTGCGGAGTGCTGGAGGAAACTCGCGCGCCGCCAATAGGGTTCACGCGTGCAGGGTCCTCCGGCATGGGCCGCGACACCGGCACCGGTACGGGGGGCGGTGCCGGTGCCGCGGGGTCTGCGGCGGCGGTGCCGGCGACGCTGGCGACACCGCCGACGCTGGTCATGGTGAGCAGCACCGCCGCGGTAACCACCGCTCGTCGGCCAACTGATGGTCGCGGGTGTCCTGAACGCGATGCGGGTGCCACGATCACAGGTCCTTGGGTTCGCCGTAGAGAGTTTGGGTGTCGTTGCCGTTGTCCGTGCGCACCCGGATGGTGGTGTAGGACTGGATTTTCACCTGGCCGCCGCACCCGTCCGCTTCGATGTTCTGATCGCGCAGGTTGGACACCGCGTGCATGCTGCGCAAGCTGATGCGGTCCATCGGGACTTGCGCCAGCCCACCGGGTTTGAGCAGAACCCGGATATACCCGCCGAGATGTTCCTGCACGCCGAGGGTGGCCCCGGCCGACGCGCCGGCGAAGCCGCCCCCGCCGCCGCCTCCACCGCCGGCGCCGCCTTGGCCTTGACCGTAGCCGCCGCCGTAGACCTGGCCGTTGATCTGCTGGTAAGGGGTGATGCCGATGTCAGCGCCGACCTCGACACCCGGGGAGGAGTCGGTGCGGCATCCCACGAAATAGCCGGATTCGAGTTGGGCGTCCTGGATGACGGCGCCGCCGGTGCCGGTGATGCGCGCTTCTGAGCGCAGCGTGACTCGGGCCTGCCATGAGTTGGAGGCGCCGGCCAGGTTGTCGATGTGGTTGATCACCTCGTTGGTGGTGTTGACGTCCACCACCCAGCCGTCGTCGGTGACGAACTGCGTCCACCGGTCCGGCATCGGCTGCGGATCAGCGACCGACACCGCCATCGGACACGCCCACGCCGTCACAGATACAGCGAACACTGAGGCCCCCATACTGAGGCGCCGCGACGACAACCAAAATTCGACCACGTATGAATCCCCCTGTGAAGACCAGTCCCAAGCCCCCCGGCTCGCTTGGTCTTTCACTCAATATGGCGAACAATCGCATAAGCTGACTGTCACGTCAACCCGTACGCTCACCAGGCATTCACAGCAAAGCTGATAGGTAGGCTAGGAAAATGAGCTGGCGGGCGGTGCTAGCAAATGGGGGATAACGATGAGCGTGCAGGGCGTCTAGGGATGACGTCGGCCAGGATGGGCCCACGGTGACTGCGGCGTTGGCGCGCGCCAGCATCTTCCACGGCGTCGGGCCGAATGTTCTGGCCGCGGCGGTCGGCCAGCTTGAATGGGTGTCATTTCCGCAGAGACACAATGTATTTCGCGAAGGCGATGCCGGTGATCGGCTGTATATCATCGCCTCGGGCAGAGCCAAAGTCGCGTGTGCGAGCAGTCACTCCGACAGCCTGGTCGCCGTTCTTGGGCCCTCCGATGTTTTCGGTGAACTCGCACTCTTCGACCCGCGCCCCGCACATCGACCGTCACCACAATCACGGCGGTGCGCGCCGCGACGATGACCCGCACAGCACTGCGCTCCTGGATGAGCCGGGAATCCGAGGCTGCCGAACAGATGTTTCGCCTGCCGGCTCGTCGTCTGCGCCGCACTACCAACAAGCTGTGCGATCAGACGTTCAACGACGTCGCTGGGCGCTTGGCCACACTGCTTCTCGATGGCCAACCAATTCGGAGAATCCGACCACGGCACACTTGCCATTGGCGACCGCCTTTGGCCGACGACGCGGCACTATCCCTGTGGCCTAGATCACCATCTGGCGGCGTTCGGTTTGGGGTCGGTTGACCGACTACATCTTGCGTGACGGTTCGCGCCCGACGGTGGAGAACTGCTGCGTATGAGGGTGATTCGAGTTGCACTGCGACATGGTTGGGGGATCGAGTTCGGTGGATCGCGGTGATCAGCGTGCGACGACTATGACGTCGGCGGTCTCTACGGCACTCGCGATCCGCAAGATGCGCTGGAGAACTGCAGGCGATTGCCTGCGATTTGCGACGAGATCGAGCGCCATCTGGGCATAACCAGATGGTCCGACGGTGGTCGGACAGATCGAACACAAAGGGCATGAGCCGGCCGGCATAACGAGGGGTTGCCGGTCGGCTCAGCGCCTTCGCACATAGGCGGCGATCGTGCTGTCGGTCGCACTGATCATCGTTGCCGCCCAGTACCAATGGCGCGTGACCGATGACTTCGGCGATAGCGGCTTGGTCGCCATCATAGGGGGCTTCGAGGCGCTCTTGGGGTTGGCTGGCGCGGCTGCGCCGATAGCGCGGTGCCTCGCCGGTATGCGGGCCTCTAAAGCTCGATCGGACAGGTGCCAGGGCGCCGCTCAACGGCCGCGGAAGACGTCGAGCGTGATGTCCGGGCGGTAGTGCCGGAGCCAGGCGCCGATGGTGCCGTCGATCCAGTCGTGTTCGAACTCAGACGGGAAGATCAGGGCGTTGGCGGTGCGGGCCACCTCGCCGGCCACAAGCCTGGACCCGTTGCGGTCGTCGTGCATCTTGAGCACTCGCGGCGAGGCGCCCGGTGCGGGCGCCACCGTGCCGTCGCCAAGGATGCCGAGCGCTGTCACCGAATGAGCGATGGCCTTGGCTGCGTTGGCAATACCGGTCACCGGCAACACGATCGGGCCTTTGGCCTTGGCCGCGAAACTGACCGGCTCGTGTTGTATGCGGTTGATGCCTTGCCACGGAATATCAACGATTGTGGTGCCGTCGGCGCGGCGCAGGCCGGCAGGGGAGAGCGTCAGGCGCTTGTGCCGCCGATACTCGGTTGTCAGCTGGCGCCGCTTCTGCCGATACATGAGGGCCGGAATGGCCACTGCAGCAAGGACACTCACGGGGTAATACACAGCCGGCGAGTGGGGCATGAGCAGTCCAAGAATGAGCAGGGACAGCAACAGAACCCCGACCGCCATCATCGCCAGTACCGGCAGGAAGCGCGCCAGCGTCCTGTCGGCCTGCTGAATGCTGCCCAGTTCGACAGGACTCTCAAAATCGGTTGCGCGCATCTGTTGCCCCCTGAGCAATGATCAGAACCTGTGGATGAGCCTCGGCGAGGCGGCGTAGGAAAGGGCGCACCTTCCCGAGGATGATCTG
>NZ_JBJIAK010000105.1:0-5225 GCF_045310915.1 Mycobacterium sp. SMC-17
GCACCGACACGGCCTGAACATCTCCGCCCACCTCAGCCCCGTCCCCGAATTCCCACCACCCCAGGGGACTTAGCCTGAACATTGACCAACTTCAGGTCTTTATCTCGCAGAAGGTTGCAAAGTGGTGGATTCCGGAGCGATGGTGTTTCGTTGCTGACATTCCACGTACAAGTGTTGGAAAGTATGACAAAAAAGCAATCCGTGCGAAACATGCGTCTGGACATTACAAAGTTAAGTACGTTTGATTCCCCTGAATATTTGCAGACTCGAGTTGTTGAAAGGAAATTGTGTCCACCTCAATGTCCCCATGGATGAATGCCGAATTGGTAGAGCTTCGCGACCTCGCAGCGAAGTTCTTGTCGGCCGAATTAGCGCCGCATGCGCAGCGCTTTGCCGACCAGCACCACGTCGACCGAGAACTGTGGAACCGGGCGGGTGAGCTGGGCTTGCTCTGCATGTCTATACCTGAGGAATACGGCGGAGGCGGTGGCACGTTCGCACACGAAGCGGTCGTGCTCGAAGAGCAGGCCCGCATCGGTGACAGTTCGTGGGGCGCTGGGCTGCACAGCGGAATCGTCGCGCACTACATCCTGCAGTACGCGACTGAAGAGCTGCGACGAGAATGGTTGCCTAAGATGGCATCCGGCGAACTCGTTGGAGCTATAGCAATGACTGAACCAGGTACCGGCTCGGATTTGCAAAGTGTCAAAACCAAAGCTGTACTGGCCGGAGACGAGTACGTCATCTCGGGCTCAAAGACCTTTATCACCAACGGCCAGCAAGCCGATCTGATAATTGTCGTTGCCAAAACCGACTCCAGTAAGGGCGCGGCCGGAATATCTCTCTTCGTAGTCGAAGCTGACCGGGCGGGGTTCCGGCGTGGCAAGGTTCTCGACAAGATCGGCCAACGCGGTCAGGACACCTCTGAGTTGTTCTTCGACGAAGTGAGGGTTCCGCGCTCGCATCTATTGGGCCAGACCGAGGGGCAGGGCTTCATTCAGCTCATGAACCAGTTGCCCCAAGAACGACTTATCGTGGCGGTGGGTGCAGTCGCGGCGATGGAGCTTGCCCTGGAGCAGACGCTTAACTACACGCGTGAGCGCGAGGCGTTTGGTCGGCCGGTCTTTGGCTTCCAGAACACCAAGTTCATTCTGGCTGAAGCCGCGACCGAAACGCGCATCGCAAGAGTGTTCCTCGACTACTGCATCGACCTGCACCTTGCGGGTCAACTCGACGTGCAGACCGTCGCTATGGCGAAGTGGTGGACCACGGAACGGGCTATGAAGGTCCTTGATGACTGTATGCAGCTGCACGGCGGATATGGCTACATGACTGAGTACCCCATCTCGAGATTGTGGGTGGATCAGCGCGTGCAAAAAATCTATGCCGGCACGAACGAGGTTATGAAGGAAATCATCTCTCGATCGCTGTGATCGACCGATCATTGACTTTTCTAAACAAATCTAGGAGTTCGAATGGCAACGGTGATTCTGCCCTATCGACATGAAGTTGCGGGCCATTGTGGTTCGGGTGCGCTACGTGACTTGACTGAGTGGGCGGGTATTCGTTTCGCCGGACACGTACCGGATGAAGGATTGGTTTTTGTGCTTGGCGGCGCATTGGACTTCTCCTACATCCGATCAGCGAAACTTCAACCGCCGGTCTATCTCGTTGGGCGTAGCGCCGATCTTGAAGACGAATACTTGAACCGATTGGGTGCGCAGTTTGAGACTCGCGCGACCGATGACGCTGACCTTGGATGGAAATGGGTTACCGAGCAGCTCGACGCGGGCACGCCAGTCATGGTTTGGACGGACATCGCCGAATTGCCTTATCTGCGCGCGCGGCTGAACATGAGTCGGCACGACGTCGTGGTCGTCGGATATGATGATGCCCAGGAAGTCGCTTATGTCGTAGATAATGATCGCGATACTGTCCAGGCTGTTCCGTATGCAAATTTACGGCGCGCCCGTGCTTCGACTGGATTTCCAGTCCCGACCCGCAATACGACTTACATAGTCGAGTGGCCGGAGTCGGCACCCGACCTCAGGGTAGCTGCGTGCTCGGCGTTTCTTCGTAGCGCTGAAGCCATGGAAGGCGCCTACATTGGCGCACCCATTGCGTCGCTTTCCAGTTCCGAAATGCAGGTGAGCGGACTGGCTGGAATTTCGTCTTTCGTTGAGGATTTGAACCGGTGGCCGGACCTTTTCGATGATGATTGCCTCGAAGCGGCGTTGTTTGCGCTAAGCGCCCTTATTCAAAAGGCTGGAACGGGAGGCGGCCTGTTCCGGAGCCTCCAGGCGCAGGGTTGTCAAAAAGTAGCCGAACTACTCGATTTCGAACCTGCACAAGAAGCTGCCGACGCTGCTGCGGCCGCATCCCGACTTTGGACGGGCTTGGCGTCGATCGCTTATGACCCGGAGGCCGACCCCCGCCGTAGGGCCGCAGATGCTGCTTCTCTGGCGGCGCAGCTGCCGAGTGCCGAATGGGAGTTGGCGACCGCGCTGAGGGCTGCGGGAAATTCGCTTCGTGGACGACGAATCACGAGCGGATAAGGCTGCGGCAAATATGGTCGCGCGAAGATTCCCGGAACAACCATGTGGTCAATATGTCAATAGATGGAGGAAAGCAATGTCCGTTTTTGGTGATGAGGATGAGGTCTACCGCTACTTGGGTGGAATTTTCCGGCGAGGTTTAGAAAACGCAGAGCTTGCGACAAAGCTTGCTAGGTCCGGCGTGGTATTGCGCATTCACTACACCGATCCTGATGCGATAGTAACCGTGGACATGCCAAACAAATTGATCGAGACTGGCGCCGCCAGCGCCGCTACGCCGAACGTCGAACTATTTATGACTGCCGACACTGGCAATAGGTTTTGGCTGGGCAAGGTAAATCTGACGGTGGCCATGGCTAAAGGGAATGTCAGGGCCAAAGGCCCTGTAGCCAAGTTGGTGAGACTAATACCGCAGGCCAAGAATCTCTTTCCGGAGTACCGTGCAATGCTGGAAGCGGAGAAACGCCAAGATCTTTTAAGTGCTTGATGTGGCAAGTCAATCGGCGCTGTCGTAGCTTCAACCGTATTCTTCGTTGAGATTCCCCGTGGTCGCGGTCGCATAGTAACCTCGCTTTGGGGTAGTGCTCAACGCTAAATTATGTATTTACTAAACATTGTTGCCACCGAAAGGACATATTCAACGTGAAGACACGTGCTGCGGTATTGTGGGGTCTGGGTCAGAAATGGGAAGTCGAAGAGATTGACCTCGACCCTCCGGGTGCTGGCGAGGTACTTGTACGCCTTGCGGCCACGGGACTGTGCCATTCTGATGAGCATCTCGTAACCGGTGATCTGCCAATCCCGCTGCCGGTTGTCGGTGGCCACGAAGGTGCCGGCACAGTTATTGAGTGTGGCGTGGGCGTTGATGAGTTCGCCGAAGGCGATTCCGTTATCTTGACTTTCCTGCCCTCGTGCGGTCGGTGTTCCTACTGTGCCCGCGGTATGGGGAATCTCTGCGAACTCGGAGCCGCGCTGATGATGGGGCCGCAACTCGATGGCACCTACCGGTTCCATGCTCGAGGCGAAGATGTCGGACAAATGTGCTTGCTGGGGACGTTTTCCGAGTATACCGTGGTGCCGAAATCGTCACTGGTAAAAATAGACGGTGGAATTCCCCTCGACAAGGCAGCATTGATCGGTTGCGGCGTTACGACCGGCTATGGTTCGGCTGTACGGACCGGAGAGGTGCGCGCCGGCGACACTGTTGTGGTCGTTGGTGCAGGCGGTATCGGAATGAATGCGATTCAGGGTGCGCGCATCGCTGGAGCGCTCACGATCGTGGCCGTCGATCCCGTGGAATTTAAGCGGCAGCAGGCCCGGGATTTCGGCGCGACACACACCGCAGCTTCAATGGACGAAGCGTGGTCAGTCGTTAGTGACGTCACGTTCGGCAAATTGGCCGATGTATGTATTCTCACCACGGACATCGCCGAAGTGTCCTACACGGGCGAGGCGCTCGCTTTGGTTGGAAAGCGCGGGCGCGTTGTGGTTACGGCCATCGGGCACCCTGACGACACGTCGATAACTGGATCCCTGCTTGAGATCACGCTCTACGAGAAGCAAATTCGTGGTGCGCTCTATGGTTCGTCAAACGCGCCCCACGATATTCCGCAGTTGGTCGAACTTTATGCCGCCGGGCAGCTGAAGCTTGATGAGTTGATTACCCAGGAATACTCATTGGATCAAATTAACGATGGGTACGATGACATGCGATCCGGAAGAAATATTCGTGGACTCATCCGATTTTGACATTTGACCGCACGGGATTGGGTCACGTCGTTGCCGCTACGGATTTTCATGCAGGGGCTTGGTCTCGGGCTCGGTGAAGATCGCCACGACTGGCCTGGTGAAGCCGCAGCGGGTAAATACTCACGCGCCGCGTAGCTTCGCCAGGTGCAGACGCGCATCAAACTCCGCGATCAAGAAGCCGAGTTGACTCACTGCGCAGTCAGTTACCTGTCCCGCGACGTCAACCCACAATGATGAACCCGCTACTCCTCGAGCTTTCCGATGACAGCGTTCCCGACACGGTGGCCTGCCGGGTTTTTGGATCTCCACTCAAGCGTTCTATACGAGGCGCAGAGAAACTTGTTTCGCAGCGCGATTGGGATGATGTAAATCTGATCAACGCAGGCCGTGAGATCCACGCCCACGGCCCCACCTTCGGACAATGATTTATCGCTGACGAGTTGCCCAGGTGCGGGATCAGCGCCGGCGAGAGCCGTGTCGCTCTACTGTGCTCGAAGGAGCGTATCTTGTTGTCCTCGTCAAGATTCGTGGGTTGAATCGTCGATCAGGTCCGTAAGTTCATGGCGGCCTCGTGCAGCGTCAGTTCGATGCGCAGTCCCCAAATCCATTGTGGTTGGCCAACCTCACAGAGCGCCGCACCACGAACGCCAGCTCTATCTGTGTATTCCATAAAAGAGGTTCTTTCCAAACGGATCGTGGGCTATCGATCGAAGCGCGCAAGAAGTCCACGCTCGGGTTGGCCGCACTCGATTGTTCATCGGGGCAGAGGCAGCGATTCCGCCGATCCGTTAAAGCATTGTTATGCAAACAATTACGCCGATCGCGGTGCTCAGTGCGCGGGTCGCGGCTAAGTCCCCTGGGGTGGTGGGAATTCGGGGACGGGGCTGAGGTGGGCGGAGATGTTCAGGCCGTGTCGGTGCC